>JBDKJZ010000092.1:0-13141 GCA_039796375.1 Pseudomonadota bacterium | reverse complement strand
CGCCAGCCTCTTTCACAAGGGCAGCAGATGTGATGACGAAGGCTCCCAGAGCCAAGCCAACAACCACCCGGATCGCGCAAGTGACGCCAAAAACAAACGACAGCCCGTAGCTAATTCCGTAACCCAGGACGTAAGGAGTGAACCAGTTGATTTCGTATTCGGTCGCGTAGTGCGAAAAATTGCGCAGCATGCTGACTTGAGCGGCGTGCTGCGGCAAGTCGACCATGGGCAGGTACGGCGTTACGACGGTCGTCGCAAGGATCAGCGCGGCGAAGGCCCAAAGCAAACGCCAGTAGCGCCTGTCGTGCAGCTCGATGGCTGAATCCGCGGATGACTGAGGGGGCCAGAACAGGTCCCGTAGGCGAACGCTCCAGATCGAATTCACCGGGCACGGATAGCAGAACGACGGTCGAATGGAATCCGAGAACACCCGAATCGACCCCGATGCGAGCTCGCGGATGGCGAGCTCGAGGGCTCAAGCTCTCAGGCACACCGTCGGTTGCTGGCACGCTGCGCCGATGATATACGCCGAGCGCAAATGAGTACTTCTAAGGCTGGCCTTTTGGGAAACGGGTGGCGAGGCCCACAGCTCCACACTACCCTGGTCCTTATCCTGGCGCTGGGCCTTCGGATAGCGGTGGCGTCACAATCGAAGGGCTCGAACGATGTCGTTCTCTGGGAGCAGTTTGCGCGAGAGATCGACGCCCACGGCTTGATGCAAACCTACGTACGACAGACGTGGTTCAATCACCCGCCGCTAATGGGCTGGATGATGTGGGGGCAGTACAGGTTAGCGCTTGCACTGGATTTGCCGTTTAGCGTGCTTATGAAGGTGCCAGCCATTCTAGCAGACTTGGTCGTGCTGCTGTTGGTCTCCTCAGAGCTGCGGTCGTCAAGGACGATCGCTCTCCTGATCGCGCTATGCCCCCTGCCGCTGCTAATTTCCGCACATCACGGCAATACCGATAGTCTATGCGCAGGGTTGGCGCTCGCTTCGTTCGTCATGTTTCGCCGCACCAGATATACGCTCGGCGCGTTGCTCTTAGGGATGGCGCTTAACGTGAAGTTGATCCCCATTGTCTTGGTTCCTGTTGCCGCAATTTGCGTTCCGCTTCGTTATTGGCCAAAGAGCGCCCTGGCGTTGGGGCTAGCGCTGGCACCATTCGCCATACCGTTTGCGTCTGTGCCCGAGGCGTTCTATCGGAACGCCTTCGCCTACAAATCGATCGTGGCGCCCTGGGGCATCAACTTCTTTGCCTTGCCTGCTGCAGCGGAACATCCGGCGCTGCACGCCGCACTGAAAGAGTGGGTCCTACCCTTCGCGAAGAACGCCATCATCCTCGGGTCGGTGGTTTGGGCAGCCATCGCGTTCCTAGCGGGTAGGTGGACTTTGTGGCAGCGGGCCTTCCTGCCTATGGCGATGTTCTTGGTGCTGGCTCCGGGCTTCGGCGTGCAATACCTGATCTACCCCTTCTCGTTCCTTCTTCTCGCCTCGCCACGACATGGCCTTGAGTACGGCTTTGTAGCAGGGCTCTACGCATTCACGGCGTACGCGTTCTATTGGACCGGCACGCTCCCCGCTCTCTCGTGGTTCAATCCCCAGTGGGGCCTCGTAGCTCAGGGCGTGGGGCTAATTGCGTGGTATGTACTGGCGCGTGCCGCAGTGAGTGTTGTCGCAACTGCACACCCGTACGCTACTGAATCTGGCGAACCCAAAGCTCGCTTTCACCGCGGCTAGTCGCCAAGCGAAACGACGGTGCTGGCTGCACAGGTGGGTGGCACTGACCGTCAACGACGAGCACGTCGGCGGCTCCCAGGGGCGTCTCTGTGGCCGGCACAGGCGGTCTGGGTTGGGACTTTGCCCCCGGGTAGCGACACGCTGAGACGCGCCCAGTTCGCCCAATCGCCGAACAACGGCGACGCTGGTCAGTTCGAGTTCTGCTTGCCCATTTCCGGGTTGCCGTCCTACCCGAGCGGGGATACCCGCCCCCGGCATGCCGACGGGGTGCAGCCGTCCGCGAGGCCGCGGAGCGGGGCGGAGGGGCCGCCTTCCCCTGGGAGGAGCGTGCCCGATGTCGCCGCAGTTACCGACTTCTTCGTGACTCCGCTCGGGTCCGCAAGTTAAGCTCGGTGCCATGTCCGGCGCCCCTCAGTCTAAGCCCAAACTGCTCGTTTTTGTCATCGCCTACCACGCCGAATCGACGTTGAAGAGCGTACTCGAACGCATCCCCGCTTCTGTATTCGAAGACAACGACTGCGAAGTCCTGGTGGTCGACGACGCTTCCGAGGACCGAACCTTCGCCGTGGGCCAAGAGTACCAGCTGAGCCATCCAGAGATGCGGATGACTGTGCTGAGAAACGAATACAACCAAGGCTACGGAGGCAACCAGAAGGTCGGCTACGCCTTCGCTACTGCAAGAGGGTTCGACTTCGTTGCGATGGTTCATGGCGACGGCCAATACGCCCCCGAGGAGCTGCCACGCCTCCTTGAACCGCTTCGCGCAGGCGAGGCCGACGCCGTATTCGGCAGCCGCATGATGGACCGATTCGGTGCGCTCAAGGGTGGAATGCCGCTCTATAAGTACGTCGGCAACACCATCCTCTCAACGGTTCAAAACAAACTACTCGGCACCAAGCTCTCTGAGTTTCACAGCGGCTATCGCATCTACTCAGTCAAGGCCCTATTGGGCATTCGCTATCGGCTCAACTCGAACGACTTTCATTTCGACACTGAGATCATCATTCAGCTGCTCAACGCGGGCGCACGCATCGTCGAAAAGCCCATTCCCACCTACTACGGCGACGAAATTTGCCGAGTCAACGGGATGAAGTATGCGAAAGACGTCATGAGCGCCACCCTTCAAAACGTGGCGCATCGTTCCGGTTTGTTATACCAGCAACGCTTCGATCCGCCGGCGGAAGGCAACACGCACTACGACCTGAAGCTTGGCTACGCGAGCAGCCACACTTACGCGATTGACGCAGTTCCGGCCGGCACGCGCGTGCTCGACATTGGGGCAGGCCCGGGCAGCGTCGCGAGCGAGCTACTCAAGAAACGTTGTGAAGTCGCCGTCGTAGACCAACACCAGCCGAGCGTTCACAATCCGAACGTCACTGTCATTACTCAAGACCTAGACAAGCCGCTGCGGGTCGATGTTCAACCGTACGATACACTGCTCCTGCTCGACGTGATCGAGCACTTGAAAGACCCTGAGCAGTTCCTGCAACAACTACGCCTTCAGTTCGACCACACGCCTAAGCGGCTTATCCTCACGACGCCCAACGTAGCCTTCGTCGTTCAGCGGGTCATGCTGCTACTGGGCCAGTTCAACTACGGCAAGGCGGGGATTCTTGATCGAACCCACACCCGGTTATTCACCTTTCGCGCGACCCAGCACCTCCTACGCGACGCCGGTTTCCGCATCAAGAGCGTGAGGGGTGTACCCGCGCCTTTCCCGAAAGTGCTGGGCAGCGGCCTCTTGGGCCGCTCTGCGCTGAAGGTGAACCTTGCCCTCATCGGGCTAAGTAGAACGCTCTTCTCCTACCAAATATTTGTCGAAGCCGAGAGCACTCCTGGAGTCGACTTCTTGGTTGAAGACGCGACAGTCCATAGCGCGCCTCGCGCAGCAGCGCGCGCCCGGCCAACCGTCACCGCCGACGAGGAAGCGGCGGAGCACGCTGCCGAAAGGCCCACTCGAAGACCAGCAGCAAGGACCGCTTCCGGACCCAACGGCCGCGCCAATTAAGCCGCGACGGATGAACTCACCTCCTCAAGAGCAGTCGTACACACCATGATCTACCTACTCGGCGGCTCCGGCTACGTTGGCCAGGCCTACCAACAACACCTCAGTCGCAAAGGCATTGAGTTCAAGAACATTCGCCGCGCGGATCTCGACTATTCCAACTCTGCTTCCCTGGCCATCGCGCTCAAGACAGACAAGGTCAATTTCCTAATTAATTCTGCTGGCTACACAGGAAAACCTAACGTCGACGCCTGCGAACTCCACAAGGCCGAGTGCTTGGACGGCAACGGTGTTCTCCCGGGGCGTATAGCCGAGGCCTGCGAGGCCGCAGGCGTACCCTGGGGCCATGTTTCGTCCGGATGCATCTATACCGGAGCCCGCCCCGATGGCACGAGCTTCACAGAAGACGACGCCCCCAATTTCACCTTCCGCCAAGACAACTGCTCCTTCTACAGCGGGACAAAGGCGCTCGGCGAAGAGGTCCTCGCAGACGCGCCCAACGTTTACCTCTGGCGACTACGCATCCCCTTCGACCATATCGATAGCCCGCGCAACTACCTCACCAAGGTCATGAGGTACCCTAAGCTCTTGGAAGCTACCAACTCTATTTCCCAGCTCCACGAGTTTGTCGCCGCGACGTTCGCGTGTTGGGAGAAGCGGATCCCCTACGGCACTTACAACGTGACCAACCCCGGCACGGTCACCACCCGCCAAGTAGTCGACCTGATCCAAAAGAGTGGCGTGCACCCGAAGGATTATCAGTTCTTTTCGGACGAAGCAGAGTTCATGAAACTTGCTGCGAAAACACCTCGCTCGAACTGCGTCCTCAGCAGCGCCAAACTCGCCCAATACGGCATCGTCTTGACGGAAGTTCACACTGCCATCGAACAGGCGTTGGGCGCCTGGTGCAAAGCCTGATGTCGCTCTGCCGTTTTTCAAAATCTAATCACGCGGCATTGGGACTCAGGCTGGCGCGATGCTTCAGCTATCACACCTACGCAACACTCCCAGCTTCGGGGTATCGCCGATAAGGCCATAAAAACGATGAACATTCTCGTCACCGGCGGGGCCGGCTTCATAGGGTCTAACTTCATCCGCCAGCGGCTCTGCGAAGCGAGTTCACCCGTGCGCAAGCTGGTGAACCTCGACGCCCTCACGTACGCAGGCAACCCCGCCAATCTCGCCGACGTGGCCTCGGACTCTCGCTACCTTTTTGTTCATGGCGACATCGCAGACACGACCCTCGTCGCACGGCTCCTGAGTGAGCACCAGATCGACGCGATAGTGAACTTCGCCGCCGAATCCCACGTCGACCGCTCGATCGATTCCCCCGAGCCTTTCATTCAGACCAACGTGGTCGGTACGCTGCGGCTCATTAACGCCGCTCGGCTCTACTGGAATAGTCTGCCCGAACCCAAGAAGGGCGCTTTTCGTTTCTTGCATGTCTCCACGGACGAGGTCTACGGGACGCTCTCGCCAACCGACCCTGCCTTTACCGAGGTGACGGCGTTCGCCCCCAATTCGCCCTACGCTGCGTCCAAGGCAGCCAGCGATCATCTCGTCCGCGCGTATCATCACACCTACAAGTTTCCGACCCTCACGACGAATTGCTCCAACAACTACGGACCTTACCACTTCCCAGAGAAACTCATCCCTCTGGTCATCCTCAACGCCCTTGATGGAAAACCACTACCCGTATACGGCGACGGCCAGCAAGTGCGGGATTGGCTCTACGTAGAGGACCACGCGGCCGCGATCTGGCTCGTACTCCAGCGCGGCAGGCTCGGTGAAACGTACAACGTCGGCGGTCTCAACGAACGCCCCAACCTCGAGGTGGTTCAGCGCATCTGCGCGCTGCTCGATGAAAAGTCGCCGCGCCCAGACGGAAGCCCCTACGCCGCCCAAGTCACGTACGTGGCCGATCGCCCCGGTCACGACCGCCGCTACGCCATCAACTGCGAAAAGATACAAAACGAACTTGGCTGGGCGCCAACGAAGACCTTCGAATCAGGCCTCTCTGCCACCGTGGACTGGTATCTCACACACCGCGAGTGGTGCGCCGCCGTCACCTCCGAACGGTACGCCCGCGAGCGCCTGGGTGTTGTCACGCCCTAACTCGGCTCGGCGCTGCGAATCAGCCAAGGCCTTCCACATTCGTTTCAGACAGGCAAATACCCATGACGCTTCATCCAGCTCCTAGCCGCAAGGGAATCATCCTCGCGGGCGGCTCAGGCACTCGGCTCTACCCCCTCACTATCGCTGTCTCCAAGCAGCTGATGCCGGTCTACGACAAGCCGATGATCTACTACCCGCTCTCGGTCCTGATGCTATCGGGCATCCGCGAGATCCTGGTCATCTCTACGCCTCTGGACCTCCCGCTCTTCAAACACCTGCTGGGCGACGGCTCTCAGTTCGGCATTACCCTCTCGTACGCGGAACAACCTTCGCCAGACGGCCTTGCGCAGGCCTTCCACATCGCTGCGGACACGGGGTTTCTTAACGACGAACCTGCTGCTCTCGTCCTAGGAGACAACCTTTTTTACGGCCACGACTTCTCATCGTCACTCGGCACCGCGTCCGCGCGCACGGCAGGCGCGACTATCTTCGGTTATCACGTCGCCAACCCCTCTGCGTACGGCGTCGTCGAATTCGCCGCCGATGGTCGCGTTCTATCGCTTGAAGAAAAGCCAATCGCGCCTAAGTCCAACTACGCGATACCCGGGCTTTACTACTACGACGCGGACGTAGTCGCACTGTCCCGCTCGCTCAAACCCTCAGCGCGCGGCGAGCTCGAAATCACTGACCTGAACCGCCTCTACCTTGAGCGCGACGCGCTTCACGTAGAGCTGATCGGCCGTGGTACCGCGTGGCTCGACACGGGCACGCACGACTCGCTACTCGACGCGGCCCAGTTCGTCTCAGTCATCGAGAACCGCCAAGGCCTGAAGATTGCCTGCCTCGAAGAGATCGCATTCCGACAAACCTGGATCGACCGGAGCGGCTTGGAAGCCCAAATCAAGCGGCTGGGCAAGTCCAGCTACGGCCAATATCTGACTCGCTTGCTTTGATCTAGGCACGGCCTAGCGCCCTACGATTGGTGACAACTCAGCGTCCCGAGCTCCGAGGAGCCGGGAATGAAGGTCTCATCCCAGCAGCAGGCTGCGGCCCCCGCTCCGACTACGCCATCCGCCGGGGGTGTCTTACCAAGTCCCCCGCAAGCGGGAACGTCCGCGCCGCCCCTGGGTGTCGGGGAGGCAAGCCTCGTCCAGGGCCGTGGGGCGTCTCCGGCGGCGAGGCTCGCAGCGAACGCCCCGCCAGGTCGACCGAGTCCAGGCCCACCTCCGAACGGAGCGGCTCCGCCACTTCCCCTCCTCACTGATGACCCCGCAGAAGCCTCAGCGCAGCGCATGATGAAACAGCTCTCGCCCAACAGGTTTGCCGATCGATTCGCGAGTTCATTCCGAGATCAGATTGCCGTTGTCCTTGGCACTACCCCGGATAAAGTCGACCCACGCCTGGTGTCGGTCACCCTCGCCCAAGCAGCGTTAGAGACGGACTGGGTCAAGAGTTTGTGGAACTGGAATTTCGGGGGACTACGGACTGACAGCGAGAACCCCGACCAGGTACATGCCTACCTGCCGAATGTGTTCGAAAACTTCAATCCCAAGAACCACGACATGGGGATAAGAGCGATGCGGGGACCGTGTGCGCCCTGCGCCGAGGGGGTCGCTGGAAAACGCAGCGCGCTCCTGCCCGACGGTGACCTGCGAGTCTGGTTTAACCGAGGATCAAACGAATCACAGTTCGCGGCTTATCCCAATGAAGAGGCCGGACTCGCCGCGTTCTTCAGCAACAACCAAAAACAACACGCGATTCGACTCCTAGCCAGTCGTCTCCCTGAGCTTGACAAGTCCGGCCTAGTCGGCCATGCGCTGGTCCGAGAGATGGCCCGAATCTACGACCAGGACGGCCTTCAGAACACTCCAGGGAGCGGCGACTATCACACGGCCAGCACGGAGCGCTATCAGTTCGCTCTACGAGTTCGCTACGACTCTCCTCACCTCGGCGTCCACAGGTTTGTTGAGCGGGCGCTAGCTGCGCCGAAGCCGACCCAGGCGACCTCCACAGGAGCCACGCCATGATCACCAGTGCGTGGGCACCGTGGTTCTTGGGCGGTGTTATAGCGGCGTCGCTCTCGTGCTCTGCAGCGACCCCACCCGGTGAGACGATTCAGTCAGGGGCCGCCGTCGTCTTCGTCCCTGACCTGCGCCCGGACCAAGCCCCCTCACCCCCACCAGTGCCCCCCGACGTTTCCGTGGTTGTGTCTTCTCGCTGTCCAAAGCTCTCGCCGCCCTCTGAGTTGTCGCCTCCCTTCATGTTTTACACAAACTCAACGCAGGCTCTAGCGGGCGTCGTCAGTCACGTGCAGGCAACGTATGGGAAAGAGGCGTTCGATGGGCTAGATACCTGGTTGACAGACCCGCCGTCGAATGAAGAATCATCGAAGCTGCTCTGTCTGATGACCGAGAAGGCTGTTGTGCGAGTGTTTTCGCTGGGTCTCAGCGTGGCCAAGGAACAAGCCGCGCTGTGTCAGCATCAACCTATTAGCATTCGCTTCTATCCGCCTGACGTGAATTGGGCAGAGCGTTGGAATTTTGACATGTTGCCATCGGGGGAAGTACTCGTCGCTAGTACGCCCACAGTAAACACCCCGTATACGCTGATGTCGTCAGTCACGTGGATCGGAGAAGTCGCCGAGCTGAGGAACAGCTACCAGGACCTCGAGTGCCCGCTTGAATTCGAAAGCGGTTGTATGATGACCGAAGAAGGTGACAACGTGTGTGACATAGACAATTCAGTGGGCTGTGAGAGTTCTGGGCTCAAGGGCTGGTGGGGACTTTTTTGGCCGACCACTGGCGAGTTTAGACAGATGGATCTGGAGGGGCTGCACGTACCGCCGGCGCTCCAACAAGTAGACGGCCGATTGATGGTCGATTGCCCAACACGCCCGTGAGGACGAAGTGCGCAGAGTGCAGGGGCGCTTGGCTCGCTGCCGAACCCGGTAAAGCTGACAGGAAGCTGCGACTGAAGCACCCCACGAAAGGCGCTGCGCTTGAGCGGGCCCTCGCCAAGGAGACCACCCTGCCCGGACACGCTTTTCAACAACCCCGGCGCCTGCGCCTTCTACGCCGGAGTGTTTCCAGACGATAACCGCTGCACAGGCTACGATGAGCCCGAGTTCAACCACACGAGCTGGGCCTTCAGCGTCTTGTCTACGGCATAGAGCCTCCTGCCCTTCACTCGGCTACCGTCTAGACCAACTGCGATAGAAACGTGCGCGCAGGCACTACGACGGGCCCCTTCTGGGCAAAACAATTTCTTTTCACGAAGGGCAGATCTATCACCACTTGGAACGCGTGTGGTGCTGCTGTTTCCATCTGAAAGTGCTGCAAAGCCGGGGCGAGCTGCGCATCGCCGTGCTTGACCTCGACCAAGAACCACGGGGCACCATCGCGGATCACTATGAAGTCGACCTCGCGTTTCTGCTTGTCGCGCAGATAGCGCAGTTCGAACACGCCAAGTCCGAGATCGCCCCAAGTGTCCACAGCCTTGAGCAGGTGGCACGCCACCAAAGTCTCAGCGCGCTTTCCCAAGTCCGCGATACTCGACCAGTCACGCAGAAACCATTTCGGCTCCTTGCGCAAGGACTTGGCAACGTTGCGAAACCAGGGGCGCACGACGAACCCCAGGTGTAACGAAACCAGCGTTTGAACCCACCGGCGCACGGTGTCTTCCGCCACACGCACCTCCGTCGCAAGATTCGAATAGACAAGTTGATCCCCGGAGCGCTGCGAGAGCAGCGTAGCAAGTGCCGATAGCTGCCCAAGCTCTTGGACCCGGGTGAGATCGCGAATGTCTTCCCGCAGCAGCTGATTGATTCGGTGGCTGTGCCAACGCAGCGAAAACGTACGTGAGCGCTTGGTAAACGGCTCCGGGAAGCCCCCGTGTTGCCACAACGCTTGCCAGACCGGCTCGGCAAGAGCGGCTGGTGGCCTCACCAGCTTCGCGCCCGGCACCTCTACCTTCAACAGTTCAGCCACCGACAGCGGATGCATGTGATACAGGAAGTAGCGCCCCATCAAACTGTCACCACCCCGCCGGTAGACATCAAGCCGAGATGACCCGGTAACGACAACGCGCGAACGCTCGGCGTAGCTGTCGAAGAAGCCTTTCAGCCAGTTCTTCCACGCTCCAAACTTGTGCAACTCGTCGAAGGCCAACACCGGTACGTGTTCGCGTAGCTGACTCAGACCAGCACGCTCCGCCACCGCCTGCGAACCCGCGACAATCAGCTGCTGATCAGTCGACAGATCCCAATCGAGATAGATGTCGGCCGCCTTGCGGGCAACCGTGGTTTTCCCCACCTGACGCGGCCCCGCCAAGAACACCATCTGACGGAGGCTCTTCAGGTGCTTCTCGACAATCGCGTCATACAGGCGATAGCGCCGAGTCATATTGACTACTCTGCGTCATTATCCCGAAATGGTCCAGACTAATCCACGATAGACCGCGGAATGGTCCGGACCAATCCGCGATAGACCGTGGAATGGTCCAAACGGTTCGTTCCGCGGATCGGTGCTTTCGCCCCCAAGTCCGCGGTGTGATTCAAAGGCGCTGGCGGCTGATGTACCTGCGTCGTGGAATCCCCGTTCCTATCCCGCCACAGTACCCAGCTCCAGCTGCAGCGTCGATATTCGCTGCGGCGGGCCGACGGTTATCGAGCAAACCACCCTAGTGGTGTTGGGCGTATCCGACGGTTGGCCCAGAAGGTAGTAATCACGACTATCCTCGGAGAGGACGGATCCACTCGCCCGAAACGAAGAGGGCTGCAGAGACGCCCCGAACCGAACGCTGCCACTGGCCCAAAGACGATAGGCAGCTTTAGGGGGTGATTCAAAGGTGTTGGCGACCGATGGACCTGCGTCGCGGAATCCCCGCACCCACCGCACTTGGTGTAACCGTCACCAACTGCGGCCTCGACACTTGCCGAGGCGGGGGAACCAACGGCTATCGAGTAAACCCTCCGGGGCACCTCCGGGGTAGCGTGCCTTGCAGCACCGTCGCTGTTCAAGTAGTAGTCACGGGGTGAGTAGTCTCCAAGGAGAGCGAACATGAACAAGACCCCGCGATTTCTTTCATTCTGCATGTCGCTGCTTGTTGCCTGCGGGGGCAACTCCGGGGAGGGCAAAGAACGGACCCCCGTGAGTGGCTCTGGGGGCGCGGGTGGCGACAATGGGACGGGCCCCTGCCCCGCAGAACCGCCTGCTGTGGGCATAGCCTGCGAAAGTTCTGCACTCCCAAACTCCCTCACGCCCACCCAGGCCGACTGCACTTGGGGGCAAGATCCGCGTCCGAACTGTCGCACTCAGGCTCTTTGCCAAGACGGAAAGTGGCGCATCACAGAAGGCAATACAGACACCTGCGGCGCCCCATCATTGGGAGCAGATTGCGGCACTGCACCACGGGCTGCCATGAGCGAGTGCCCTGTCTTGAACGCCGAGTGTTGGTATCCGAGCGGGGAGCGTTGCTGGTGCAGTAGTTGCCGGGGCGGCTCTGAGTTTCCCATCTGCCAAGAAATTACTCCGCCTGAGTGGGCCTGTGCTCCAA
The DNA here is from genome assembly GCA_039796375.1 of Pseudomonadota bacterium. GTDB lineage: Bacteria > Myxococcota_A > Polyangia > Polyangiales > Polyangiaceae > SZUA-265. The sequence goes on along the minus strand of JBDKJZ010000092.1, from coordinate 1,730 downwards.
AGTTGGAGGGGTGCCCAGCGGTCATGCCCCAAGCGGGGAGCGAGTGTAGTGACCCCGGCTTGTCGTGCGGCCCTAACTGTGAGCTACAAATCGTCTGTGAGGGCGGCCGCTGGCGCTGGCAACAGGGTCTCTGCCCCATCTGCGCGTCCCCCGAGACTCCGATCGCAACACCAGAGGGAGAACGGCGCCTAGCCGACATCCGAACGGGCGATCACGTCTATAGCGTCCACAACGGCGCCACCGTACCGGTTCGCGTGCTGAACGCCTCTCACACGACGGTCTTTGAACACTTTGTTTTGCGTGTCGTGTTGGACAATGGGCGCGTTCTCGAAGTCAGCCCTGGCCACCCCACCGGCGACAACTTGAACACGTTTGCGGACTTATACGCCGGCGGCCCGTTTGACGACATGCACAGGGTGGTCTCCCTTGAGCGAGTGAAGTTCACTCATGGCGCCACCTACGACATCCTCCCCGACTCGGACACGGGCAGCTACTTTGCCGCCGGTGCCCAAGTAGGGAGCTCATTGTTTAGTCGTCGCTGAGCAACAGCGACCGCGACAATGCTCGGCTCAACCCGCGCTTGACGGTGCGCGTCTCAGAGGCGCTTCCGGAGCCGCGGACGGCGCTGATCTGGCTGAAGACCGCGACTGAAGCACCCCACTAAAGGCGCTGCGGTGGTGATACGCGAGGAATAGTTGCGCCGCGATGAGCACTAGCGGCATCGCAGGTGCGGGTGCCAAGAGGCTGTGGAATAGCAGAATATTCACAGTGATCGGAGCTAACAACACCAGGCTCAAGGGAACGAAGCGGTTAATGAGCAGCAGCACTCCCGCCACGACCTCTGTACCCTTGATCAGCGGGAGCATGTAGCCCGTCGCCGCGAGCGCACCCATAAACGCCCCACCTTCTGGGGGCAGTTCAGGCATCGGCAAGAAACCTAGAAAGCCGTTGAGGCCAAAAACCGTGAAGATCAGGCCGAGCAGGATCCGAGGCAAAATAGGGGCTCTAGAGAGAAGTGAGGTCATTAGAATCTCCTGTTTGAGTGGTGACCGCAATGTGGGGCTCGGCTGCTCCGCGGACTAGGCGGCAAGTTCGAGACTCATTGTCTATGCCCTGGGACAATCCTCGCCATATCATCCGCCAATGGATCTCGATGACGTGCGCATCTTTACCAAGGTGGTAGAAGCGGGCAGCTTCACCCGTGCGGCGAAGTTACTGAGCCTCCCCAAGTCAACCGTGAGTCGGCGAGTCGCCGAGCTTGAGCAGGCCCTGGGCGCTCGCCTGATACAACGGACCACGCGCAGTCTCACGCTGACCCAAGCCGGCGAGCTATATTTTTCTCATACCGTCAGGGCTGTGGAGGAGCTGCAGCTCGCGAAGCTGGCCTTGGAGGAAATGCAAAATGAACCGCGTGGCACACTGCGGCTCACCACCCCCGGCGACATGAGCGGAATGATTCCCCGACTTATAGGAGCCTTTCAGCGCGCTTATCCGCACGTCTCCGTCGTCATTTTCGCGACAGGTCGCCGTGTCGACTTAGTGGCTGAAGGGTACGACCTCGCCATTCGCGCAGGACGGCTGCCGGACTCCACCCTAGTCAGCAAGAAGCTCTTTGATTCCGCTCTGTGTCTGTGCGCGAGCCCGAGCTACCTGGACCGGCACGGCACGCCAGCAACGATTGCCGACTTGAAGTCCCACAACTTTCTTTGTTTCGGCACAGAGAAGCTCAG
>JBDKJZ010000091.1:0-13246 GCA_039796375.1 Pseudomonadota bacterium | reverse complement strand
TAGCGCGAGCTCCATGAAAGTGCGGCGTATCAGCGCGTGGCGATCGCCCACTGGAGCGCCTTGTGAATACATAGCCCCGCTCACGTCCGCGGGCAGTTGCCAAAACAACGCCGGAGCGGGGCCGGCGGCGGATGCAGCGTGCGTGAGCTCCCCCGCGATGAAGCTGCGGTTCCCGCGAAGCCGCACTGAGAACTCCGCGTCCAATACCTCGCGCTCTTCATCTATCCGTGCGCTCAGCTCAAGCTGGTCTAACTCCTCACTCAGCTTGAGCAGCTCATCGACCACGCCGTGCGCTGCGTCCGACAGGGCTGAATCGAAGCGGTGATTGTTGAGCGAGACCTCCCTCAGAAAAACCGGAATCCCCACCTTAAGCAGGTGAGCCTTCTTGCCATAGCGCTTGCGGATCGGTTCTACGCTCAAGGTCAGTCTCACGTCAGCCGGGCCCAAGTCTTGAGCGGGCAACGTCCGCGACATGTAGGGCCCGAGCAGGTCGAGAGACTTGCGAGAATCACTGCAGACTAGCCGAGCCGGCGTCTTTCCGACTGAGCGGCTAACAACACAGCTGACCTCCGGATCTAACTGTACAAAGTGCACACCACTCGAAACGCGCTCTACCTGTCGACCTGCGCTTCTAAGTGCGTGCAGGGCCTCGTCAAATCCCTTGAGGCCAACCGCTACCGCGTACAAGACCTTCGGCGCCCCGAATGACTCCGGATCCAAGCTCACCGTGATGTCCGCAGGAGCAGCTAGGTCCAGGTTCGGCGCAAGCCCTGGCAGCTGAGATGTCAGCATCTCTTCCCAGGAAAACGGCACGTGTACCCAGTCAATCCCCCGATTGAGAAGCAAGGCTGGGTCCCTGAAGCGCCCTTGGAGGATCAGCTCTGCGGGAGCGGCGACGGGCGTCAGCTCTGTGGCCTCTAGAGGACCGGCCGTCGCGCCCTCCGGCGCTGGCTGCGCAGGAACGGACGGCGGCGTCTCTCTGGCTGCGCCGCCACAGGCAGCCGGCCCCCCTAGAAGTAGAAAACAAAGCGCGGAGAAACGTGCACGAGCCCTCATAGCCCGACGCTAGTCGCGTCGGGCCTAGGCTGCAATGGCTGAAAACGCTCCGACTAGTTCGTTTCTTCGAACTCCGCGTCGATCACATCGCTTGATTTCTTTCCGCTACCGGCTGCTGCAGCTCCGGGATCACCGGGGCCGCCCGCTCCGGGAGGTGCCCCGGGTGTCTCGTAGAGCTTGCTCGCCATGGCGTGAGCTTCCTTCTCAAGGCGCTCTAGGACGCTGGTAACCCGGCCATCGTCTTGCTGCTCGACCGCTTCGCGGCCTTCTTTGATAAGCCCCTCGATGGCGGCCAAGTCCACCCCAGCAAGCTTCTCCTTGTTATCGGTGATCTGCTTCTCCAGCGTGTAACACAGGTTGTCGAGCTTGTTGCGGCGCTCGATCTCCTCGCGACGCTTCTTGTCTTCAGCCTCGTGCTCTTTCGCATCCCTAACCATGCGATCGATCTCTTTGTCATCCAGGCCGCTATTGGCGGTGATGGTGATCTTGTGATCTTTGCCGCTAGCGGTGTCCTTGGCGACCACGCTCAGGATGCCGTTGGCATCAATATCGAAAGTGACTTCGACCTTGGGCATACCGCGTGGAGCAGGCGGGAGCCCGTCCAAGTGAAAACGCCCCAGCGGGCGGTTCTGGTTGGCTTGGGTGCGTTCACCCTGCAGGACGTGAATCTCTACGGACGGCTGATTATCGCTGGCGGTCGAATAGATCTCTTTCTTCTGCGTCGGGATGGTCGTGTTGCGCGGGATCATCACGGTCATCACTCCTCCGAGCGTCTCAACGCCGAGAGACAGGGGAGTCACATCGAGCAGCACGACGTCTTTGACGTCACCGCTGAGCACACCACCCTGAACAGCTGCACCGATCGCCACGACCTCATCGGGGTTGACCCCCTTGTGCGGTTCTTTCCCGAAGAACTCCTGAACCGTCCTCTGCACGAGCGGAATACGCGTCGAGCCGCCGACGAGCACCACTTCATCGATTTCCTTCGGAGACTTCTTGGCATCATCCAGCGCGCGCCGAACGGGCACCATACTGCGCTCGACTAGCGGACCAATCATCTGCTCGAGCTTGGCGCGCGTCAGGGAAATCTGCAGATGCTTCGGACCACTCGCGTCTGCCGTCAAGAACGGCAGGTTCACCGTCGTTTCCTGGGTTGACGACAACTCGATCTTCGCTTGCTCAGCGGCATCCTTCAGGCGCTGGGTGACCATCTTGTCGTTGGTCACGTCAATCCCGGAGGTCTTCTTGAACTCCGCCGTCAGCCACTCCATGATACAGTGGTCCACGTCGTCGCCACCCAGGTGGGTGTCGCCGTTCGTAGAGATCACCTGGACGACGTTGTCACCCACCTCAAGAATCGAGATATCGAAGGTGCCGCCGCCGAAGTCGTAGACGGCGATAACCTCGTTCTCTTTCTTATCGAGGCCATAGGCGAGCGCGGCCGCGGTCGGCTCATTGATGATGCGCTTGACCTCTAGTCCGGCAATGCGTCCCGCGTCCTTCGTGGCTTGACGCTGCGAGTCGTTGAAGTAGGCCGGCACGGTGATCACGGCTTCAGTGACCGTCTCGCCGAGGAAACTCTCGGCGGCTTTCTTTAGCTTTCCAAGGATCTTCGCGCTGACCTCAGGCGGGGCCATTTCTCGACCGCGGGCCGATAGCCATGCGTCGCCATTCTTCCCGGAGACAACCTTGTAAGGCACGCGCTTCAAATCCCCGGAAACCTCGTCGAAACGGCGTCCGATGAAGCGCTTCGACGAGTAGATTGTGTTTTCAGGGTTGGTCACGGCCTGGCGCTTGGCGATCTGCCCGACGAGGATCTCCCCCTTGTCGTCCCAGGCGACAACGCTCGGAGTGGTCCGAGCGCCTTCCTCATTGACAATAACCCGGGGCTCTTTGCCCTCCATCACGGCGACAACGCTGTTGGTCGTGCCCAAATCGATTCCGATAATCTTGCCCATCGTAGTCTTCTCTCGCGTCAGAGGCTGGTATTGGCGGCCCTAAGGGCCAGCGCCCGGGAAAGTAATCACCCGAGCTATCCGGTCAACACTCGAAGCAGTAGAAACTCCAAATGGAAATTCGGCCTTGCGATGCACTCCCCGAATTCCCTTCGGCTTGCGCCTCTCTCGCCTGATTGGGGACCGGCTCGCCCGGATCGCCCGTCGGGAGTTGACACAAGAAGCGTCCTGGGTAGGCTCGCGCGTCAACCCGTGAACGATGAGATAGAAGTCCGCCAGCGCATCAGCGCGCCGCTCGATCTCATCTGGCGAGCCTGCTCGTCGGGGCGAGGAATTTCGACCTGGCAAGCCGACCAGGCCGAGGGCGACGTACGACTAGGCGGGACCCTCACCCTGCGCTGGCTGGCGTTTGGCGCCCGCGTGGACTTGAGCGTCGTGGATTTCATTCCTTACGAGCGGCTGGTGCTTCGGCACGGCACCTCGGAGGTCGAGCTGCAGTTCGACGACAACCTGGTCACGCTGAGGCACCGGGGTCTGGAGAGCAGTGACGACGCCGAGGGCCTCGCGTCGTCTTGGAGGATCGCGCTCGCCCAGCTGGCTCACTGCGTCGAGCGTCACCCGGGCCGCCAGCGTCGCGTCAGCTGGTTGGTTCGCACGCTTCGGACCAGCCCCGAGTCGGCCTATCTGGGATTCACAGATCCCCACCTGCTCACCCAATGGCTCCTAGGCTCCGGATCCGTTCCAGACGAGGGCGAACCTTTCAGGATGTGGTTGACCAGCGGTCAGCTGCTCAGCGGCAGGGTGCTCGCGCATGTCCCTGGGCGAGACGTCGTGCTGCGCTGCGAGAATGCGAATGAGTCTTTGTTAACCTTGCGCACCCTACCAAGCCCAACCTCCGCGTCGGAGCGAATCGTCGCGCTGGTGTGGTCGGAGTGGGGCGCGCTCCGCGCAGAGTCTCAGCGCCTCGTGCGCGACTTGGACGCAGCCGCGGACCGCTTGAAGCTATTGTTAACTTCTGGCGGCTCTGCGTAGCGACCAGGGCCGCCTACTCGGCTGAGTTCTGGGCATCCTTGCAGCACCGCGTGCCCGTGGAGTAGTCGAAATAGGTCGCGTCGTGACTGCGGATTTGCGCTTCGCAGCCGTTGGTCACTCGGCGCGCATAGAAGCCACCGCGGAACGCGCCGCGCTCGTCTTCAATCCACTCGTCCAAGTTTCCCACCATGTCGTGAACGCCGTCGCTGCCCCAGCGACTGACACAGGCTTGAGAAGCGCCTCCGACCCGGACCAAGGGAGCATCCCCCGCGAGGACCAAACGATTTAGCCGCGGGTCCAGGTGCCCGCTGGAGGACAACCCGTGCAGCACGGCGGCTGGGTGAAAGTGGCGCGCGACGTTGCACGGCGTCTTCTGGTATTCCTCGCCATAGGGAAAGAGCGTTCGGCTCTCGCCCTTACACGCGGTCTCCCACTCTGCGTCGGTACACAAACGTTTGCCCGCTCGCTCACACAGCCGCTTGCTGCTGTAGTAGGAGAGGAACGCTTGTGGAACGTCGCCCGCCCGGCTCACCGCAACGGGCGTATAGTCCAGCGTCCGCTGCAGTGGGCTGAGAGGCGGAAGCGGCATACGACGAGCGGCTTCGTCTCCGACCTTGTGACGAAGCGAGTCCCAACTCTCGAAGACGAACGTCAGAACTCGCGGCTCAGGGGGATAATACGGCGACAGGGGCTCGCCAGTTCTGAGGTCCACGGCGCTGACTTCGTAGCGGTCGACGCAGTAGTCCCTGACCAAAACCATATCCGGCGGACAGGGCCGCGATGCCCCGACGGCGATTGCCAGCGAGATCCAAGAGGGAGCTGCCCCGGTGGGCAAGCACGGCAGTACCAGCCCAGCCCCTAACAGGGCGGCGAACTCGGCAGCCCGCCTCGACTTCACGCCAATCCCACCACTCGGGTCGTGAAGGACATCGCAGTCACACCGGCCCGCTCGTAAGCTTTTAGCCAGAGTTCGGCCGGATCCATTTCGAAGAGCAGAGAGGCGTCTGCGTCGGTTGGAAGCCAGGACCCGCTCCCGATTTCGTCTTCAAGCTGATCAGGCCCCCAGCCTGCGTACCCGGCGACTCCAAGGATCGGAAACGGCGCGCGCCCTTCCCTCAGCAGCGTGAGCAGCTTGCGGGAGGACGACGCGGTGATCCCGCAGCCCACGTCGACCTGATCCTCCACACCCTCCGGGCGGTCCTCCGTACGGTAGAGTAGCCAAACCTGCTCAACACCCACCGGCCCACCACGGCGCACCATACCGCGTGGCCGCGCGCCCAGCGCGTTGGGCATCTCCGTACGCTCCAGCAACTCCGCCATCGTCATCAGCTCCTCGCCATTGATGACCCATCCAAACGCCCCTTCACTGTTGTGAGCGGCTACGAGCACCACGGAACGTTCGAAGTTGGGGTCGCCCAGCGGCGGGGCAGCAATTAACAAACCGGGGGCGAGCGGCGACATCAGCCTAAGTTAGGGGTAAGGAGACGCCGAGTCGAGGGGTAGACTCACGTGGGGCCGCCCTCCTACCTCGATCCACACACTCCGGAATCCAGCGAGTAATCGTACCGCGCCGCCAAACCGGCGCAGGTATTCGCCATTAAGCGCGGCGCTCTCCCCGCCGTTGGTGGGATTGAAGTCGATGGAGAACCTGCTCACCGTCAAGGAAGTGGCCGCGCTGTTGAGGGTCTCGGCGCAGACGCTCTACAAGATGCTCGAACAAGGGGATATCCCGGCCGTCAAGGTCGGAAGCCAATGGCGATTCGATCGGGAAAAAATTCGCACGTGGATTTCTTCGCAGGGCTCCGAAGCGAGAGAACCTCTGGAGTCGCGGGACGCGACCGAGCCCAGGGTCGGCCCTGAGCCGCATTCCGACTAGCGCATCGCCCTAGGAACTGAGAGCGTCGGGGGACTTTGCACTGGCATTCCTCGCGATTCCTCTCTACCTGGCAGGTCGCCCATGCCGCGCTCTGCTCACGCTCGGGAACTGCTGATAGAATATACTGAAGCGCTCCGGGGCGGCACGCCGAAAGGGCGCTTGAGCGACGCTCAGGTAGAGCCAGCGCTCAGCTGGGCTCATGAGTTGGAAGGAGCCCATTTCGAGCGCTCGGACATCATTCCGGGTTGGGACCCTGACCTTCGGGGCTTGTTCGACTTGTTGGCAGAGACGCGCCCAGACCTGCTCCGGGCAGCGCGCGCTACCTTTTCTGAGATGGCGGCGCTGCAGATAGACTTCGCTCTGGCCCTCTCCGAGAAGGGCGAATGGCCAGCGCAGGTGATGCCAAGTGTCGCCCGCTACTACTTGAATAGCCCACCGAAGACCTTCGCCTACGAGCAACGGATCCCGGCAGCAACGCTGCGCCACTTCGCCACCGAGCTACTGCTCAGTGAAGCTGTTCCCCTTTTGCAATGGCCACGGATCGAATCCTTGCTGGCCGGCGCTGACGCTCAGTTCAAGCGTCTGGTCCTCGTGAACTACTGCGGCCAGGACTTTCGCTCGCGGGCGTTCGAGCTGGCGCAGGGCTGCAACTTGAGTGAGCCCCTGCTCGCCGATCTTCAGCGGCGCGACCTGTCGTTTACGGGCGCCATCGCCTCGGCCCTCGTGCTGACACGGACCCTGGGTCCCAGCTGGGGCGCGGACGTCCCTGACACGGTCCGCCAAGCGTTGCTCTGGGACTTGCGTTCAGGCAACGACACCGAGGCCCAGGTCTCGCTTTCAGCCTATTCGAACCTCGACCCGAGCGTCGCGAGTGGCTTGTTACGCGAGTGCCTTCGCGAAGAACGAGCCATCGCGCTGATACCCGCACTCAAAGACGAGAGCGTCATCCAAGCGTTGATCGCGCGCATCGAGGAGAGCGGCGAGAGTAGTGAGGTGGCGGCAGACGCTCTGGTTGCCTGCGGAGCCCGCGCAGCGAGCGCGCTCGTCGCCGCCTGCACTCGTAAACCGTTGGCAACCTCGGTCGGCGTCATAGCGGCCGAGGTGCTGGGGCGACTCTCACCAGCCGAGCTCGGAACGTTGATCGGGCTCTTGGGACACTCTTCAAAGCGTGTGGTTAGCGCCGCGGCCTGGTCGCTGGAGCTGCAAGGTGAGCCTGCTCGGGCAGAGTTGACAGCTGGGACACGGTCTACGAAGAAGACGATTCGACTCCACTCTGCGCGGTTGCTCGCGAAGCTGGAACAGCAGCAGTTTCAGACCTCGACACCGCTAGACAGAGTGACAGTGCGGCTCATGGCGCTCTCCGTCGAAGCGCGGAACGCGTTTGTCGACACGTGGAATAGCGCGAATGACAGCGAAGCAGAGTGGCAGACACGCTTGCGACCCGAGGTCCGACGTCTGGGCGCAGTGGCGCTGGAGCTCGTGCGACCGTGGTTCTTGGCCAAGCTGGAAGACGGGGAGACTCGCCTTTGGTGTTATGCCGTCGAAGAGCTTCGCGACGACCCGGAGGCGGTGTGGGTCGCCGTCGATACCTTCGCGCGAATGCCGCAATTGGCAGCCTCGCTGTGGGCTCGACCGAGGCGCGCGCTCGCTCACTGCGGCCCGCTGCTAAGCGCACCCATCGTGCATGCCTTGCGCTCCGTGCATACCGAGTATCGCGAGGCCCTGTTCGGTTTGTTGGCAGCCCACGCCGACCGGGTCGACCCGAGCGTGTTCCTGGCCGGGCTGAGTGATCCTAGTAAGGTGGTGCGCACGCATTCGGTCGACGGCTTGAGCCGCAGTGGAGACGCTCCGTGGGAGGAGGTCGCAGCGCTGCTTCGCGCGACGGAAATCGGCACTCGGGTCGCCGCAGCCGAACTGCTCGCTGTCTGGGGTCGCCCAGAAACCGTCGACAAGGTCGCGGCGGCGTGGTCTGCAGAAGTGAGTCGCCAGGTCCGTCCTTACCTTGAGGACGCGCTGGTCGCTTGTGGCCGCACGGACTTGGTGTTCTCCTTAAACAGCACGACCGGAGACTGCGAACTTGGAGCGGGCGCGGTCGAACGTTACCTGGTGGGACAACAACTCGCACGCAAGCTGCCTGGGTTCCTACGCTTGGAGGACCTTCCGCGCCTGCGTTTCCGTAGCGGTAGCGACGCACCGCTCGACGTCCGGCGCGGGTTCTTGGCCCGGCTGATGAAGCTCGACCTCACTCTGAAGGGACGCGCGGTTAGGGCGATGCTCCCGCTGTTGTCAGCCGAGGACGTTCGAGTGTGGAGCCGTTGGATCTACGAGGGCTGGTCGAAAATGCGCAGCTCCAAACAAAAATGGGCTGTGCTTCAGCTGAGCCTGCTTGCCAACGATGAACTCTTGGATGAAGCCATGTCCAAGCTCGGTGAATGGCAAGGGCGCGAACACACGGCAGTGAACTGTCACCTGCGCGCCGCTCAGTGGCACGGCTCCGAAGCGTCGATGAAGTGGCTGGGCTACTGGTCGGAGAACCTCGCTTCGCTGGGCGGGCGCTCGACGGCTCGGGCGCTTTTCGGCAGGGTGGCGTTCAAGCGTCGCTGCTCAGTTTCGAAGCTCCGCGCCCACGTGGAGCCATTCCTGGCCGAAGAGCGAGAAGAGAGTCGACTGACTTCGGAGCTACCCGCCGGATTTCCGCGCCAAGGCCTGCGCGCGAGGCTTGAGCGCTCTTGGTTGAGCGGGCGCGAGTGGCCGTCAGCGACGTTGCTTACGTTGCTTTCCACGCAGCCCAGCCTGGGCGGGGAATTCCTGCTCTGGCGCGCAAGCCAAGGTCAGGCGTGCCGTCTGATCAGGGACGCCGAAGGCCGCTTCCAGTGGGTTGACTTGGAAGGGCGTGCGGCGGCGTTGACCGACACCTTCCGCTTGGCTCACCCGCTCGATCTTCGCCCTTCCGAGGTCGAGGAGTGGCGCGCCGTGGCTTTGGGCAAGTCCCCCTTTCCACAGCTGGAACGTCGGTGCTACACGTCCTCCCAACTCACCGAGCTCGCAAGCGTCACAGCGCCGACAGAGCGCTTCGCACGTTGGCGCCGCGCGGGGCGGTGGTTCCATGGAGAGCCGATGGACGGCGGCGTCGTGTACACCGATAGCCAACATCTCCTGGGTAGAAACCTCATTATTACCCTTCAGCACTCCGGTTACGGAATCGGCGCCGCCGAGTTCGACGACGAGGTTCACATTTGGGGAGTGGACTTCACGGACCTCGATGGCAAGAAGCTCACACCCAGCGAGCTACCTGCGATCGTCTACAGCGAGCTGCACCGGGACATCCTGGAGCTCGCTTTCGGCACCGCGCACCCCGTTTAGGTGGTGTAGTCCGCGTTGATGCGCACGTATTCTTCGGTCATGTCGCATCCCCAGGCCGTCGCAGAGAACTGCCCAAGCCCAAGGTCAGCGACCAAACGCACCACTTCAGCCCCCATTTCGCGGCTGATCTGTTCAAGCGGCAACGTCGTGGGCTCGCCGCGCTCAAACGCGAGGTGTTCGCCAATCCAAACGGACAATTGCTCAACCGTCATTTCCGCACCCGAGCGCCCAAGCGCCATGAGCACACGGCCTAGGTTTGGATCCTTACCCGTGATCATGGTCTTGATCAGCGGGGAAGAAACCACCGTCCGGGCCGCTCGCCGCGCATCTTCCAAGCTCTGAGCCCCGCGCACTTCCGCTTCTATCAAGGTGCGCGCCCCTTCGCCATCGCGGGCCAGGTCCTTCGCCAACTCCGTACAGACATAGCGCATCGCGCTCTCGACGATCGCAGCGGCTGCTGGATCCGCCGCGAGATTGGGCCCACCCGCGGCTCCGTTGGCGAAGGCGACCATCATGTCGCTGGTCGACGTGTCCATGTCGACGTCCACCATGTTGATCGTCTCGTCCGCGACCCGCTTGACCGCGGCCTGTAGCCAATCCGCATCCAAGGCCGCATCTGTCGTGACGAAACAAAACACCGTCGCCATGTTTGGGTGAGACATGCCGCTGCCCTTGGCGGTGCCGGACAAAGTGTAGCTGAGCCCGGCGATCTCAAAGCGAACCGAGCGGACTTTGGGGACGGTGTCAGTCGTCATGATGGACCGGCTGAAGAGGGGGCCGCCATCGCGCGTCACGCTGAGCACCTGGATGCCGTGCTCGATCTTCTCCAGGGGTAGAGGACGAGCAATGACGCCAGTCGAACCGACTAGCACCAGCTCCGCATCGATCCCGACTTTGGCTGCGGCGAGGCCCGCCATTCGGCGAGCGTCGTCGATTCCTCGTTGCCCCATCGCGACATTGGAACACCCCGAGTTGACCACGATCGCCTGAGCGCGCTGGCGCTGCACACACTGTCGGGAAATCACGACAGGAGCCCCACAAACTTTGTTGGTGGTGAAGACCCCGCCCACCGCGCATGGCCGGTCGGAAACCAGCAGTCCCACATCGTAGCGAGGCTCATCTCCGTAGCGCTTGATGCCGGCGACCGCCGCCCCGGCCGACCAGCCTAGTGGCCCCGTGATGCTGGCTTCAGCTTCACCCAGTATCTGAAATGGGACGCTTTCCGTCGTGGTCTTGGTCATCAGCGTATCGATTCGGAGGAGTTAGAAAATTTGTGTTCAAGCCTGAGCGTTGAGGACCGTTCACGCATTTCGCAAGAGCCGTACCGAAAGGCTGCGCACAGCGCAAGCCTACCGATAAGGCGCCGAACGATTCGGTCACCCTCCGCAAAGGACCTGCCATGAACTCCGCCGCCCCCCGCAGTCTCTACCCCGTGTTCGACTTGGAGACGCTCGATCAGCTGTCCGATCTGATTGATGGCGACGACGCGTCGTTCCTAGATGAGCTATTCGAGTCCTATTTGGAGACCGCTGCCGAGACTCTAGCGACGCTGCGTAGCCAGGTCGACCAGGATCTCCTTCGCCGAGCGGCCCACACCTTGAAGGGGAGCAGCCTCAACGTCGGTGCCGCAAGGGTCGCGGCAACCTGCAAAGATCTTGAAGCCCACCTCCGAACCGGCGCGGCGATCCCGGACATGCCGCACCGTGTTGCTACCATTGAGGCACAAATCCAGACCGTACGAGAGCGTTACCCGACGACCCTTGCCGGACTCGCGGTGCGGGCCTCGGCCTGAGCGTCAAAGCTCCGCGCGAAACCCCGCAAGGCTACACTCCGCGGCTCTCTGCCTGCTAGAGTGGGCTCATGCACCGTTGGCCTGCGCCTATTGTCCTCGCCTTGTGCCTGCTGCACTCGGGGGGCGTCCAAGCCGCAGACACCGACGGACCCGAGCTTGGACTGCGCACCGGCTACGCCGTCCCAAGCGGTCGTGTGAGTAGTGGCCTGCGGCTTCGTGACGTCCTGTCTTTTGCGCTGCCCGTGCACGTCGACCTGGGTTACCGCACACACAATTGGTTTATCGGGGGCTACGGGCAATATGCGCTAGGTTTTGAGAGCGCGACCTCAAGCAGCACGTGCCCCGGCTGCACCCATAGCTGGCTGCGACTGGGTCTCCAAGCGCAGTATTCGTGGCACTACTCAGGGAACATGGACCTCTGGGTGGGTTTGGCTAGCGGACAGCAGTGGCTCAACTCCGACATCAACAAGGACCGACGTGAAGCTTCTCAAGCACTCGGCTACGAGTACGTTGTGACCCAGCTCGGGAGCGCGTTGTCGATCGCCGAAGGGGTCACGCTAGGGCCTTTCGCCACGCTCTCTCTTGGGGAATATGTGCGACTGCTTCAGACCTGTCAGAGCGACGCTCTTTGCCCCTCGACCCGGCAGCGCGTCGAGAGTCGAGCGAAGAACGCTGAAGTGCACCTCTGGTTCGTGACCGGAGTCCGGGCGACGCTGCTCCCGTAGTCCTTGCATAAGCCCCCGCCGAGGTCGCAAGTGTTGATGTTTCGTTGGCAACTTGCGACGCTGCGGGCATGTCCCAAGTGTCGGCCAACCTGGCCTGCAATATCCGTGAGCTCCGCGAGCAGCTCGGGCTTAGCCAACAACAAATTGCCAAGGTTGCGCAGGTGCCGAGGCCAACTTGGGCCAATCTGGAGTCGGGCGAGGCTAATCCGACCGTCTCTGTATTGACGCGCGTGGCGTCGGCGTTGTCGGTGCGAATCGAAGAGCTGCTGGCCGCACCGAAAGCGACAGCCCGTCACTTCCCCGCCGACACGTTACCTACGCGCAGACGCGGGCAGGTCGTTATTCGAAGCCTGCTACCTGAACCGGTCCCAGGCCTTCAGCTGGAACGAATGACGCTTCCGCCGCTGGCTCAAAAAGTGGAAACTCCTCACGGCAAGGGCACCCGCGAGTACCTGATCTGCGAGGTAGGAGAACTAGAGCTATCCGCTTCCGGAAATACATTCGTGCTCCAGGCCGGCGACGTCCTGGTCTTTCGCGGAGACCAACGGCACAGCTACACGAATATTGGCCGAGTGAAAGCCATCGCCTACAGCGTCATCACCCTCGCCGGCAGCGAATAAGATCCACGGCGGACCCGTTCGCAACTCAGCGCTTGCCGAGCCACAAGAGTCGCGTTTACTCTGCGCGCCATGAAGCTTGTGGGGAAGATTTTGGCTGCGATCGGTGGGTTGGTTGGGTTGGCTGCTCTGGGGGGCGGCGCGTTTGTGTGGATGCAAGCCTCCGCGTTCGACGAGAGCATGTCGAAGATCTACGACATCCCTCTGCCAGCGATCGAGCGATCGAACTCGCCAGAGGTGCTCGCGCGAGGCACGCATTTGGCCCACTCCATCGGCGCTTGTGCCATGAGCGAGTGTCACGGCGCAGACCTCGCCGGGGGCACATCAATCAAGATGGGGCCGGTGGCCACTTTGACCGCCCCGAACATCACCGGAGGCGGCTTGGGCGCAGTGTATTCCGACGCCGAGCTGGCCCGCCTGATCCAGCACGGAGTGAAGAAAGACGGACGGTCGCTCACGTTCATGCCCGCTCACGAAATCAGCTGGCTCCCGGATAGCGACGTGCAGGCGATCGTCTCCTACTTGCGCACTGTGCCAGCTGTCGAGAAGGCGAATGGCCCGCTCAGCGTCGGCTTGATCGGCAAGGTCTTGGATCGGAAAGACTCGTTAATGCTCGACATCGCTCGTCGAATCGACCACGGGAGTCGCGAAATCGCACCCCCACCCTCCCCAACTAAGGAGTATGGACGGTTCATCGCGCTGGGCTGTACCGGCTGCCACGGCAAGACCTTCGGTGGTGGACCCATCCCCGGCGCCCCCTCTGACATGCCAATTCCAAGCAATATCACCCCCGACTCATCCGGTCTGCACGACTACTCGTTCGCCGAGTT
>JBDKJZ010000090.1:0-13334 GCA_039796375.1 Pseudomonadota bacterium | reverse complement strand
AGAACGCTAAAGACACACCGAGGCCGACCAGCGTGAACATTGAAGTCAGTAGGGGACCCACGAGAATCCCAGCCAACAGTCGAGGGGCGACCAGGTAGTGCAGAGGGTCGATCGCGAGCGTCTTCAACGCGTCAATTTGTTCGGTCACCCGCATGTTGCCGAGGGTCGCGGCGATGGCCGAGCCCGCACGAGCTGTCACCATAAGGGCCCCCAGGACGGGAGCCAGCTCCTTGGTGAGACTGAGCGCGACCAGGCGCCCGACCCACTGCTCGGCTCCGAAACGGTCGAGGGTGTTGTAGCCCTGAAGCGTGAGTACCAGGCCCGTAAACGCTCCGGTCAGGACGATGATCAGGATGGAACGGTTGCCGATGAAATGGAGCTGCTCCAAGACCAGCTTGAACCGCCAAGGGCGGGTGGGTATCCGGCCGCACGCGGCTGAGAAGAATAGTGCGGCTTCACCGAGACCACCGACTGCTCCCGTCGCCGACCGGCCGAGATGTCCGAGAAGCGACACGAACCAAGCCTGGGGCACCGCCCTGGCGCCGGCTACACCTTGGTTCGCTGCACCCACTCGGCCTGTGTCTGACTTATCTCTGGCCGAGTCAAGGTATTTGGGTGACGTGGACTCGACAGTCGAACCGCAGCCAAAACGCGGGGGGATGAGGCCGGAACCCGGGCGCTTGTTGCGTCGCCCGGGAGCGCGAGCGACGGGCAATAGCTACCGCCTTTCGAACGGTCAGAGACCCGACCCTGAAGTCTGGAGCGGAGCCGCCGGCAGCGCGCGGGCACTCGCGAGAGATTTCCCCAGCGAGCCCAATCAACCTTCGTGAGCCAGGTATCGCGTGTTGTTATCTTTTGGCGACAAAGACAATAGCTGGGTGGTCAGCGTCGTTTCCGTGGGACCGACTTGTGCTCAGGCGGCTTGCGCAGAGCGTTCCACGTGGGTCGCTACGGAGCTGGCGGTCCCGGCGGCATGAGACTCGGCGTCGGCCGCCTCGCGATTTCGCAGAACGGCGCCGACGGTTGAGCGAAGAAGTAGCCCTGCACGAGTTCGACTCCTAAGCTTTGAATAACCGAGAGTTCCTCACGCGTCTCCACCCCCTCCGCGATCGTTTGTATTCCCTCATCTAGGCAGAATTCGCGGATGTGTTGAATCAGGCGCGCCGGACGACTCTGCGGGGTGATGCCGCGGATCAGTTCCATGTCAAGCTTAACGAAGTCTGGGGCTAACATCGCCAAAGAATTGAGACCGGAATAGCCAGAGCCTAGGTCGTCCAGCGCGATTCGAAAGCCCTGGCTGCGTAGCACATGGATACACTCTCGAACCGCACCATAGTCGCTCAGCGCTTCGGTTTCTGTTATCTCGAACACGATACGTGAAGCCCAGCGCCGCACTGTAGTGTGCGTTTCCAGCAGCTGGGGATCGCTCAGGTCTTGTGGGTGTAAGTTGATGAATAGCAGGGCTGGAGGGGGCAGACGTTCGAGCGGTCCGACTGACAAAGTGCGTAGTATTCGGCCCAGCTCCCAAAACCGACCGGCCAGGGCGGTCGTGTCGAGCAGCTCGCTAATGTGTCTGAACGCATCGTCGGTGGGGCGGCACAGCGCTTCGTAGCCTGCGATCTGCCAATTGCGCACGTCCACGATCGGCTGATACTCGAAGCGAAACGATTGGTTGGCTAGGGATCGCCCCAAAGCGTGGAGCCGCAGCACCGCTGCCGCCGCGTTCTGCTGGGCGGAGGACCGAAGCTCGTCAGCGTAGCTGACCAGCGAGTCTCCACCAGAGCTCTTAGCGGCCGCCATGGCGAGATCGCTGCTCTTGAGTAGGGTTTCGCGGTCCAGACCGTCCGCAGGGAACTCGGCGATCCCGATCGAGGCGGTGACGATCGGCAAGTGGGGGTCGCGCTCACACACCAGCTGTAGCTCATGGCGGAAAATCTGCAGCTTCGCCGCGGCGGAGTTCTTCGACGTCTCGGGGAGCAGCAGACCGAACACATCCCCGCCGAGTCGGCCGGCGGTTTCTTCAAGCGCAAGGCGAAACTCACCCGAGCCTCCGCCGCCGTCACCACCGAGTAAGCTCGCTATCGTGTGAAGCACTCGGTCACCGGCGGCGTGTCCCAGCTTGCTGTTCACCTCGGAAAACCTATCGAGCGCAACGGTCACGAGCGCAAACTGATGACCGTGCTGCTTGCTTCGCGCAACTTCCCGAGAGATACAGTCTTGGAAGTGGCCGTGGTTGAAGAGGTTCGTGACGGGATCGCGAACGGACAGCCCCTCGAGCACACGATTCTTACCCCGAAGCTCCTGAATCAGGGTGCGATTCTGGCGCTCCAACTGAAGGGTGTGAGCCATGCGCCTAATGCGTGCTTCTAGATCGGTCAGATCCAGGGGCTTGACGAAGTAGTCAGCAACGCCATGCCGCATGGATTCCACGGCTGAACTCAGGTTGGCGTACCCGGTCATCAAGGCGACCTTGCAGTCTGCGTTGGCCGTAGCGAGCTTCTCGCAGAGCTCGAGCCCGCTCCCATCGGGCAAGTTCTTGTCAACGAGTACGATGTCGAAGGCCTGGGCCTCGCAGCGGGCTATGGCGTCGCTGAGGGTTTCGGCGACCTGGACGTCGAAACCCATGTCCCTGACTGCGACCTCAAGAAACTGCCGAATGACAGGTTCATCGTCCACGACGAGGAGCTTCGTCCTGCGCTCAGGAGGCTCCGACACAGGCCTACATTGGGATAAGGTCTTCACAAGGCGTCCGACTTGTCCGTAGGGATGAGTCTGAAGTGTTCTATAGGTTGCAACATTTCTGGGCGCTTCGCCGCCACTGTTGTAGATTCTTTCATTCAGCACAACCACCTTGAGATCCCAGCGGCGCGCCACGCAAGCTTCGCGATTCAGGTTTTCCTGCAGCACCTATAGGACACCGAGGACTTGAACGTACGCGGTAAGCTGTTGGTAATGATCGTCTTTGCTGCGGCGATCCCCTTCAGCGTTTCGGCGTATCAATCTCTGGGCATTCACCAGGATGCGCTAGAACGCTCCAGCTCGGAAATGCACGAGGCGAGCGCGCGATTTGCCGCAGCAATCGTCTCCGACCGAATGGGGCATTCGCTCGAAACAGCGCGTGGTTTGGTTCGTGAGAGCGTTGACTGGCCATCGTTGACCGAATCTGAACGAAGTGGGGCGTTGTGGCTGATCTACTCTCAGGTCAAGCTCGGTGCGATTGTGTCATTGCTCGACGCTCAGGGTCGGGGTCTGGGTCCAAGTACTTACCTCAACGAACGGTCCTCGGACTATCCGGATCGGCCCGCGATGGTCACCTCCGGTTTATCCGCGTTCGCCAAGCACCTTCCACACGAGGCGGCGCTCGGTAGTGACGAAGTGCTCGGAGAGATCTACGAGTCCGATGGGCAGACCATGCTCCCTGTGGCTTTCGGGGTTAGCGGTCGAAACGGTGAGCGCTGGGTTCTGGCGGTAGGTCTGATGCTGAATGCTCTCTGCGATGAGCTGGCATCGATCGGGGGGCCGCAGCGGCTCTCTCTGTACGACGAGAGACAGCGATCGATTTGCGCCGAAGGGGTTCGAACTCCGCTCATAAGTGCTCCGCCAGGCTTGGGGGAATTCCTGAACGGAGCCGGAAGCAGCTTCAAGTACGAGCTGTCTACTGAGGGGCGCTCAGAGTGGATGCTGGCCGCCGACTCCCCAACATTTTCGGCCTGGCACGTGGTTGCTCAGCGACTGGCCAGCGCGGTAAACGCGCCAAGTGAACGGATGCGACTGCGGTCGCTGCTCTGGCTGGCGGCGGGTGTCATCGGAGCTCTTGTCGGCGGCTTGATCCTCGCTCAGTCAATTCTCAAACCGCTAAGCCAGCTGAGTGTCGGTGCTCGACGGGCGGCGGAGGGGGACTTCGAGTTCAAGCTCGACGCTCAGGAAACGGACGAACTCGGACAACTCGCGCGGAGTTTCGACTACATGATGAACGAGGTCCGGAAGCGTGACCAAGAGATCAGAACCTGGAACCAGGAGCTCCAGGCACGTGTCGACGAGCGAACGCGGGAACTCAGAGCGGCAAACGATGCGCTGCTTGAGTCGAGGACCATAGCGGCGATGGCCTCCCTCGGGGCCGGGGTTGCTCATGAAATCAACAATCCACTAACGGGCGTCCTCGGAATGACGCAGGTCCTGCTGGCGCGGGCGAGGAAGTCCGCAGCAGGCGGGGACGTAGGCGCGCTGGAAAGTATCGAAAAGGAGGCCAAGCGAATTCAGGAGCTCGTGCGGAAGCTGACCCAGCTAACGCAGGCGCGGGGCGAAGGGATGCTCGAGGTATCCGGGCGACAGCTGCTACAGGCTGCGCTAGCAGCGGAAAGAGGCCGCTCCTTGAGCGTCGAAATCCAGGTGGTCCAGGACTTCTCCGTTGGAGCCTCCAACGTGGTGGGCAACCCTTACCAGCTCACCGAGTTGTTCCATCGGGTGATTGATAATGCGTACCGCGCCATGGCGCAGACCGGCGGCACACTGACGGTTGGCAGTCGGAAGGTCGACGCGGCGTGGACAGAGTTCTCGGTCGAGGACACAGGTCACGGGATCCGCGAAGAGCACAAGGACAGGGTGTTCGAGCCGTTCTTCACGACCAAAGACGCCTGGCGAGGCGAAGGTCTCGGGCTCACACTGGCGTATCGAATCGTTGAAGTGCATGGTGGCAAGATCGAAGTGCACAGCGAGTGGCAGAAAGGAACCCGAGTTGTGGTTCGACTTCCCTCGGCGCGGGTGGGTGCGCTCCTAGCGTAGGGGGATATCGGGTGAGTCATAACGATAGCGTGCAGAGTCCTCCAGGTGGGAGTCGGTCGAGCGGGTCTGGTGAGCTGGATCTAGCGAGCTTGCTCGTTCCCGAAATCAGCACGTTTCTAAGGGAGCGTGATGTGCAGGTTCGGGTGTCCCTCTGCGATCATCTCTCTCGTCCGCTTGATGCGGCAACTCTGAGTAGTTTGCAGCGGGTGCTCAAAGAGCACGAGCGCTGCCGGAACTGGGAGCGCCGCATGGTGGAGCTGGGACCGATCGGCGCGGCCGTAAGCCACGAGGTTCGCAATGTCGTCGGGGGGGTAGTCGGCTTGGCGCAGGTGAGCCTTACACGACCGAGGTCGGAACTCGCACTTGCTGACCTGCCTCCGGACACCACCGAGGCACTGCAGCTCATCGTTCGAGAATCGCAGCGCGCTTTGGAAATACTGTCAGGTTATCTTGAATACGCAAACCCCCGGACGTTGACCGCTCAATTGGTTTCTGCCGAGGCGCTGATCGATCCTGTGGTGCAGATGGTTACTTTTCAAGCCAAGCAGAAAGGATGTGTACTGCTGACTGACATCGCCCAGGGGCTGCCAGATGTGATGCTTCGGGCCTCTGAGGTGAGGGAGGTCCTGCTCAACCTGCTGATCAATTCCATCTACGCGAGCAAGCGCGACGGCAGGATTGAGGTCGTCGCTGAACGGGCGGGTCTTGAAATGCTCCAGATCCGCATTCGCGACGAGGGGCCGGGCGTGCCTGATGATCTGAAGGAGAAGATCTTTGAAGCGTACTTCAGCACCAAGCCCGCGGGGGAAGGCACTGGATTGGGACTCGCCCTGGCGTCAAGGGTCATCCAAGAGCACGGTGGTAAGCTCAGTGTTCGCGATCGCCACGGCGGAGGCGCTGAGTTTGTGGTGGAATTGCCACTCAAGCAGAGCGCTGACTTTCTCAGCGAGGGAGCGCCGAACAAGTGACGCAGCGTATTCTCATCGCCTTGACCGTGGTGGCGTTGCTGAGCCTCGCGGCCTGGTGGTTTCAGAAAGCTTGGTTGAGTACTGCGCCTGTGCCCGCGGCCATTAGTCCGACGGATGGCGCGCGCGCGCCGCTTGCACCGTCAGAAATCCGCACGCTCGCTGCGAGTGAGACCGCGGAGGTCGACACCGGGGCAGGGTTTCGGCGGCTGCAGGCCGGAGAGGCTCTCAACGTCGACAGCGTCATTCGCACGACGGCTGGCGTAGTTGTGCTCGCATTGGGGGACAACATCCAGGTGGAGGTGAGTGAGAACTCACAGTTCCGCTTGGGCGAGCTCACGCAGAATCTATCGCGGGCTAAACTAGAAGGCGGACACTTAGAAGCGCGTGTTCACGGCGGTGCAGCCAGCAAGCTGGCTATCGAAGTCGTGGGAACTGATACGGTGGCTGAGGCCAGCGAAGGCGACTTTGCTATTCTACGCGGGGAGGACGCGCAGGTGACCGTCGCAAGTCGCCGGGGGCAGGTGACCGTCGCGGCCAAGGGCGAAAGCGTGTTCGTCAAAGAGGGAGAGCAGTCCGTCGTCGTACCCTCGAAACCCCCAACCATCCCGGAGAAGATCCCCGGATCGCTTTTTCTCAAGCTGACCAAAATGCCAGGAAAGACGCAGCGTGCGCGCGAGTTCGTTGTTGAAGGAGTCACGGCGCCTGGTGCCGTGGTCAGCGTTGGTGGGGTGCAAGTCTCCGCGCCTGACGGGCGGTTTCGAGCGACGGTGCCTCTGGAAGAAGGCGACAATGAGATCCAGCTTGATGCGCGCGACGCCCTAGGTAGGACAGCAGGTCACGAAAGCGCAAAAGTCTTCGTGGACAGCCGAGCCCCAGAGATAAAGGCACGCGTCGTCTGGTGAACCTCTCAGCCCTCGGCAGAACGGCTTGGTCGAGCGTGCTCTCCTGCCTGGTACTCGGCACGGCGCTGCCTACAAGCGCCGAACCGGGTCCGCGATCAGTGCGGCCGAGTCCCAGGGAGGCGGCGAGTGGCGGTTACGCGCACACTATTCGTATCGTGCCGCAAGGGGAGATCATCTTGGGCGAAACCCAGAGCATCGACTTGGAGTTCTTCGGCGACGGACTGATGAGGAGCGCTGTCCCGCGACTCGTGGCGAGCGTCGGCCAGTTGGGTGACCCGACGCAGGTTGCGCCTGGCCAGTATCGGGTGCGCTTTACTCCCCCGGCGACCAAGTTCCCGCAGTGGGCCCTGATCGCGGGGGTTCAGGAGGACTCTTATGGCTGGGCAGCCGTTCCTCTGCTCGTGCGAGCACGCGTGGCGGTGGAATCGGAACCTGCAGTCAGCGTGGTTGTTCGTTTGCGTGACGCTGAGTTCGGACCGATTGTTACCGACGTTCGAGGGCGCGGCGAAGTCGAGGTTATCGTGCCTCCAGGACTCCCATTCGCAGAGAGCGTTGCTACCGACGCGCTCGGCAACACCCGTCACAAACGAATACAGCTCGGTGTGCCTCGGTCGAATCGTGCCCTACTCTATTGCCCGGATGAAGGCGAGTCTCTCCTGGTGTTCTCGCTTGAATCGAATGGAGCTGGGAGTGAGCAGCCTGGATTCAAGGTCCACAGCCAGGAGGTTTCTCCACAGCCCCCTGAACCGCTGGGACTCGGAGTCTACAGGGTAGGTTTTCGCGTGCCTGAAGGGTTACAGGCCGGCAGCATCGCGAAGTTCCAGGTGATGAGTGCTGACGGGGAGCAGGACCATTGCCAAATCAAAGTCCCCCTCGAGGCTCCAAGCGGCATGACCCTGTACGGCCCGGAAGATCACGTGAACGCGGATGGACCCGATACCGTCATCTTGCAGCTGGACTGGCGATTTCCGGGCGTGCGAACCGCGAGAAAAGTGGCTCCTGTCATCGAGGTGAGCTTGGGCACGATTTCCGACTTCACAGAGCTGAGCGCGACGCAGCAGCGCGTGACTTGGACTCTGCCTCGAAACTTCAATGCACAGACGTTGGCGGTGGCCAAGGTCCGCTATGCAGCCGACCCGCCGCTCAGCGCCGAGTATCGGGTGAAGCTCCAGCCCGGCGCGTTGAAGCGGCTCGAACTGACACTGCCGATTGAGCCCTTGCTGGCCAATGGAAAGACTTATGCGCGGGTGTTAGTGCACGGCCTCGATGCTCACGGGAACGCGGTAGAAATCAAGGAACTCGTCGCGCGAGCAGACGGAAGCGTGGGCGCGTTTAGC
Organism: Pseudomonadota bacterium; assembly: GCA_039796375.1. Lineage (GTDB taxonomy): Bacteria > Myxococcota_A > Polyangia > Polyangiales > Polyangiaceae > SZUA-265. Next base: position 5,345 of record JBDKJZ010000090.1, on the reverse strand, counting down.
CCTGCGGCAGGCGGGGGGCTGCAAGCGACCTACACCACGCGGGTGAGTCACGCAGCGACCGGAGACCTCCTGACTCTCATTGAGCGTGACTCTGGCGTGCAGGTGCAGGCACGCATACCCCTGACGCCCCGGAAGAGCCGATATTGGATCGCCGCTCGCGCAGGAGTGATGCACAACTTCGGGCAGCTCACCTCACCGCTCGCCCTGATCGGGGCTGGGGCGCGCCTCCCCTTGGGCGACGAGCATTTCGTTACCGGGCTCGAAGCTGGATACTCTTTCTCTGAAATGGACGCGGAGGCCCGGGTCGTTGGACTTCCGGGCGCACCGGCCGCTGAAGATGTCTCACTGACCGTTTCTGGGTTCCCGGTCTCGGCGCGCCTCGCATATCAAGTTCAGCTCGGCGCGGTGACCGTGTACCCTGGTGTCGGCGCAGGCGTGATGCTGTCCGACTCGATGGCGCGCTCAGCATCGATCAATAGCCCCCGGTCGGTCAGCGTGCTTCCGCTTGTTGGCGGATTCGCGGGGGCGGGGGTCCCACTCGGACGCGGGACGGTGGAGTTCGAAGTGGGATACTGGTCGGCTCGACTGGATGAGGGATTCGCCAGAGGCAACCTCGTTGGCCTGCAGGCGACGCTGGGCTACGCGATTTCGCCCTAAGCCTGGATTCTGCTTCAGTCTCGGACAGAGCGACCGTTTCTCGAAGATGACGCCGCCAAGCTGGCGGCTAGCTAACGAGGCAGTCCACATGCTGTGGGCGGCCAACCTTCGTGCCCTGAACGAGTTGGGGTCTGTGGCAAAGGAGGAACTCAGTTTATGGCGCAGTCCGGCCTATCCAATCTGGTATTTTATTTGCTCGATGATGACGCTTCCGTTGGGGAGCAACCGGTCTTCGGGTACGCCTCGGAGTACCCGGAGATCGTAGTCGATGAGACTACACCGCGTTTTCGTTCAAGGATGCTCTCGGAGGACAACTTGGGGCTGAAAGCTGGGTTCTGTCTCACGGCGTGTCGCAAGCGGAGCTTCCTCAACGAGGCGACACTGGCAACGCCGAGCGACGAAGATCTCGCGGCGCAGCGGGAGCTCGCCCTGCTTAGGGACTGGAGTCGAGCGTCCGATCGCCCGATCATCGCCTACCAGCTGGAATTCATGGGCAACGAGCATGGGGTACAGGGGCGGATTGATGACCGCGCCGAACTCTGGGAGTCAATGGAACCGGAGCAACGACGGAAGACCTTGAGTCAGTCCGCCGCTATGGTGGTTGATTGGTTTGGGCAAAACCGACCGCTCAGTCCAGGCGTGGAGGAAGAGGCGATACTAGCTGAGTTGCTCAGCGCAACCCGTGAGAACCTCCCGTTCTACGTCCACGTATTCGAGCAGCTGGTGAACTACAACCGGGTGATTGACTCGATGGTCGAAGCGCAGCACATCCGCTTGAGCGATCACGCGTGCAAGATGTTCATTCGTTTTCCCAGCTACATGCTCCGGCGTTGTTTGTCGCGGGAGACGCGCGAAGACTACAATCGCCGCGGGCACTATCTCGACTGCTTGGCCTCGGCGTTCCGGTACCACCTGGCACCTCTGCCGGTTGAACAGTTTTGCGACTACCTAAGCGCCAAGGCCGATTGTATGCCGCAGGCGCGAGTAGACCTGGCCTGGTTCATCGGCGAGCTCAGCCAATCAGCACGTGCGCAGCAACCTCTCCCGCTCAGCGCATAGCTTAGCCCCCGAAATTGGGCAGCTAGAGAAACCCACACCACGTAAGCTGGTGTGGGTTTTCTTTGTGGCAGGATCGAAAACCCACCGGCCGGGAGCACCTTTGGACATCGCAGGCGAGACGAACTGGGGCGTCTCTTGGTACACCCACCCTCGTATCTCAGTATACGGCCAAGAGTTGCGGGTCTAATTCGAGAGTTTGGGGGTGTCGTGCAGAAGTTGAAGGCCGGCGATCGCATGGGTCGGTACGAAGCGGTGAGGGAAATTGCCAAGGGGTTTCCTGGACCTCTTTGGCTCCTCAGCTTCGGTCATCAGGGACACCCAGTCTTGGCGCTCGGTCGCGTTGTCCCGCTCGAGAAGCCGATGACTGAAGCCACCTGGGCGACCCTCACTGAATCCGCGTGGGACGCGATGGAGGTTTCGCACCCGGCCGTGTTGCCAGCTGCGGATGTCGTGTTCGAACCGACGCAGCTCTTGACCGTCTATGACTATGTGGAGGGCGAACCGCTCAGTGTGCTTGAGCGCCTCATGACGGTCCAACATGCGCCTCTACCGACATCGATCGCGCTGAGGATCGGCATTGACCTGCTAGATGCACTCGACGCGTTCCATACGGCCGCACTGCAGTTGGGATCGGCTTCGGCGTACGGGGGAATTGTTTCCGATAGCCTGATCATCGGGACAGATGGGCGGACCCGCCTGATGGATGTATTTGTTGCGGGCGCAACTAGTGAACAAGAAGAGCTGCGGATGCACCAGGATCGGGTGCGATACATCGCGCCAGAACAGTTCAATGGAGAATTGGTCGACTCCAGAGCGGATATCTACGCTGCGGGTTGCATCCTGTGGGAGTTGCTCGCTAACCGACGTATGCATATCGGCGCTCCGGCTGCGGTCGAGCGTCGGGTCAAGCTCGGGCAGTTACCGCCACTGCGTCCTACGGAACCGGTGGTTGAGTCGGTCATCGACGCGGTTCACAAAGCGCTTAAGCTTGACCGACGACATCGCTTTGAGTCTGCGGCAGCTATGGCCACCGCACTCAGAGCCAGCGGAGCTGCCATTGCAGAATACCCAGCCGTCGGCGAGTTTGTCAGTCGCCTGGCGAGTCGCCAGCTGGAGACTCGGCGGAAGGTCACTGAGCACTCAGCGATCGCCAAGTTGAGGGATCTTCTTGAGTCCAGGCCTCCCGCGCGAAACGTACGGCGCAGTCTGGCCCCGGCGGTTCAGGTCTTCGCCCAGCCTGCAGTCGCGAGAGATTCGGACGGACCCACTGCAACGATACCCCAGGTGGTGTTGAACGCGCTTGCTCCTGAAGCGCAACAGGTCCACCAAGCTCCGACCGCGCGCGTTAAAGCGTCCTTCCAGGGGACCCTGATGGGGATGCCTGCACCGGCGTTATCTGCCACGCTTCCCGCCGAGATGTCAGCGCCGTTGCCACCTCCGCTCGCGGTCGTGGGCGCCCCGCCGCCGACTGCCGCCGTTCTGGTGCCTCACCGCACGGTCCCGGTCGACCTTGCTCCGTCAGCAGAGCAGCCTAGCCTGCAGGAAGCACGGCTCGCTGAAAGTCACTTTCCCGAACCCGCAATCCCAGCGGACGCCAAGCTTCCGGTGGACATGGCAGTCAGCGTGTCCCAAGGTTCTTCCATTTCTACTGCGGCGACCGGCGTATCGCTCCACATGTCTAGGCGGCATGAAAATCTCCAACGCCTCACCTGGGGGCTAGTCGGCTCTTCGGCGACGCTGGGGATTGTGCTGCTAGTAATGCTCTTCAGACAGGGTCATGAGGACCCGGGCCTAGCTAGCGATAGACTGGCATCCACTCCAAGCGCCGAATCTCCGCAAGCTCCAAAGGCCGCACCCATGCCCAACTTGCCCACTGCTCCGGAGCCCGTGAAAGTTGAACCAAGCCCGGTGCCAAGCGTAGCGCCGATAGCCGCACCCAGCGTGTCTGTAAGCGCAACGAGTGTCACCGTAGCGTCTGCGCGCCCACAGGCCACTGCATCGCAGGCGCCGCCGACGAAACCCGGCACCAGGGCGCCCAACAAGCCGAGCAAGAAAACCTTTGTACCCGATGAACTCTAGAACAGATCAGGAGGCTTGCGGATGAAGCCAGTACTTGTCATTTGGGGCGCCCTTGCGCTCGCTGCACTTTGCCATCCCGCTCTCGCCCAAACGGAGGATCCTGGCGCCAAGAGCGGCCCGGTCCAGACGCTCAGCGTGGTTGACGCAACCGATGTTCCCGAAGCGATCGACACACCTGGAGTCCCGGTGGAGGCCGCTAGCATCCTCCAGAAGCAGGAGGCGCTAAAGCAGTATCGCTTGGGCGTGGATCTGATGAACGAGAAACGCTACGCGGAGGCCCTCGACGTGCTCTTGGGTTCGTACCGCAAGGTCAATAGTCCCAACTCACGCCTAATGGTGGCTCGTGTGCTTGCGAGACTGGAGCGTTACCCTGAGGCGTACGTTGAACTCAGTGGCGTGATAGCTGACGCGAGCAAGCTTGCCGCGTCGCTATCGAAGTACGAGAAGACTATCGAGGCCGCGAAGCTGGAGTTGGACGAAGTCTCGAGCAAGGTGGCGCTGTTGAAGTTGAACGTGGACGGACGCTTGCGACTCGCAGGCGCCGAGGTCGAACCCTCTCGATGGAATGAGGCCATTCCGTTGAAGGCAGGCCCGGTTCAGCTCGTATATGAGCTCCAGAACGGTCAACGGGTGGAGGTCAGCGCTGAGTTGAAACCAGGGGAAACGACCCAGGTGGATCTCGCCTTCCCCGAGCCATCGCCGCCCGTCGCGCCTCAGGCCTACGTTGTCGAGAAGCGATCTGAAGCACCCGGCGTGTCTTACTCGACGCTGGCGTGGGTCGGAGCGGGAGTCGGCGTTCTTGGCCTGAGCTCACTGACCGTGTTTGGGCTGATGACTGAGTCGCAGTTTAAGGCGCTCTCTAAAGAGTGTCCTGCTGGGAATTGCCCAGCGTCCAGGCGCGCGGACGCAGAGTCCGGCCGCACTTTTCAAACATTGGCGAATGTGGGCTTGGGTGTTGGCCTAGCAGGGGCACTTGGGGCTACCTACTTCTGGGTGTTTGCTCCTGAGGAAGCTGATCCGGAGTTGTCGCTATTAAGCCAGCGAGCGAACGGCGGCCCGATCCAGACCCAGGTACGCGTTGGCCTAGCGGCAATTTCCGTAGCGGGGAGTTTCTAGTGCGAGGCGCATTGTTGAGCCGCGCATTTCTGCTGCTGGCCTGCCTGAGCCTAGGCGTCACCGCGTGCCTGAACGACTATTCCAAATTTAGTTTCGCGCCGTCCAGTCCCGACGCCGGTCAAGCTCCTGCCGCCCAAGCGGTACAGGATGAGAATTCGCCGAAGACTGTTGTACCTGGCGCCCGAGCGCAGGGGACGATGACACCTGCAGCTGCTGTCGATGCCGGCGTCCAGTGAAACCAGAGGGCGGCCGAGTCCAGGTTATGCGCGGGCGGCAAGGAAGCGTCGGACGAGCTGCGCCCAAAACGCGACGCCAACCGGGATAATGTCGTCGTTAAAGTCGTACCTGGGGTTGTGCAGCATACAGCCCCCATCCGTTCCGCCGTTGCCAAGAAAAATGTACGCGCCAGCCTTCTTTTGCAGCAAGAACGCGAA
>JBDKJZ010000089.1:0-13354 GCA_039796375.1 Pseudomonadota bacterium | reverse complement strand
AGGTACGCCGGAAACTGCGCGATAATCTCGCGATACAGGCCAATCGCAGGCTTGAGCGCCTCCCCCAGTTCCGCGTCAACATCCGCTCGGGCTCGCTCTTCGTAGAGCGCCGCCAGGCGATACATCGCGTCGGGAGTCGACTCGGAGTGCGCATTCGGACCGCTGTAGATGCCGACAAACCTCTCCAAACGCCGGATCGCCTCCGCACGCCATTCGGTGAGCTTCTTCTGTTCTGATTCAACCGCCCTATCGAGTCCCGAAATGATTCGCCTTCGTCGCTCTTGAAAGTGATGACGAACGACGACCGTTAAGACCTTTTGATAGTCGCTGGCAGCTTGCTGATACAGCTCACTTTCTTCGGATAGGATACGGAGAGCGGCGAGCTGCTGCTCAGTCGGAGCTTGAGGCAGGGGGCGATCGCTGGCTCTGCCTGAAGGCGCATCGCTAGTCGGTGCGCGCCTCCCGCTTACTGCCACAGAAAGCGCCGCGGGCGGCGGCGGCCCGCCTCGCGAAGGAGCCTGCGTGAGAAGGGGCGGCGCGGCAGGTGAAGCGGCAGGTGAAGCGGAGGCCGCGGGCGCCGGCGGGGGTGCGGGCGGCTGCTCCCCGACGCCGTTCTGCGCCGAGCTGAAGGCCGTGAGGCCCAGAATCCCCAAGGCGGCGCGGACCCCCAGCTTGGCAACGGAGCGCGAGTTCATGGTTCGCCCCTACCGTCAAACATCACCTCTTGAAGCTCATCGTTCAAGTATTGTTGCTCAGTAGCTCGCTCACGTTGGAGTTTCTGTACGCGATCCAAGTGTGCTTGCCGCAATTCCCACGCGTGTTGCACTACACCCACGTCCGCCTTCAATACGATACTCTTCAAGCGCTCCCGGACGAGCCCGAAACTTCGTTTTGCAACCTCACCGACGAGCACTCGCGCCTGCCGATCGAACGCCTCAAGACGCGACGCGTAGGCTTCAATGTTCTGGGCCTCTGTCTCAACTACCTTGAGCAGCTCGTCGGACCTCTCGCGGATCTCATACTCAAATCCCCGGGAAAGCCCGCGGAGTTTTCCCAGGACCTTCAGCGCTCGCTCAACCAAAGGGAGCGCCTCAACGGCAAAGGCTCTGCCGCCTGGCCCGGCCGCGCCTTGTGATGCCAGCTGGACCTCTTCCAAGAAGAGCTTCTCGAACCGCTCTCGAATCTTCTTGTCGCTGATGTAACGGCTATCGCCGAATCCAATCTGGATGCGCCCGCGCTCGATCGCCTCGCGAGTGGCCTCGATGCGAACGCGGTACCCGTCGAGCTCCTTTTCGTTCAGCGCGACCTCGTCCCGCAGCTGAGTGATGTTCGTGGACGTATTCGGAGCCCCCATCTGCTCTGCATCGCTCAGCAGGCGCCTGAGGCCGTTGATCACAGCTTGAAGCTTGTCAGCCTCCAGCGTCAGCTGCTGTACCTGATGCGAAATCTTGGTCCACTGCCGCAGGCCGGACGCGTCCCGCCGCACAAAGTCCGCGGGCGTAACGGGCAATCGTTCCATGCGCTCGCTGAGCCCCCTCCGCTCTTGCCTCACATCGGCGATTCGCCCCGCCAGAGACGAATCCCCCGCCGTATCAAGGCCCTTTGACAAGTCATGAAAGGCAAGCGCTATCTGATTGCTCAGTCCAAGCGCCGTCTGCAGCCGAAGCTGAAGATCAGGGAACGCCTTGGCGCGTGTTGAAGAACCAAGCACTGCGCCCATTTTTCCGGCGATATCGCGTGAGCTTTCGATCAAGTCTTGGGAAATACCGACGTTGTCGATGAGCGCAAAAACCCGTTCGTCAGCTGCCGCTTCTCGGACCCAATCAAACACGACACCCGGCAACCCGTTGGTAGTCTCGATACCCAACCGGTTCTCGACGAGACGGTCATAGTAAACAGCCGGATCGTCATTCGTGGCGACGAATTCGTCTACTTCGGCGCGAATAGGGTCAAACCGAGAGTGCACGCTCTGATACAGCCTCAGTGCTTCGTCGAATTGCTTCGACCGCAGATTCAAGTCGGCTCTTAAGAGCGATCCATCTGCGAACTCCAGTGTCTCAGGCGAGACGACCGACAGCACCTCCAACGCACGTTCGGCTTGCTCGAATTGCTCCTGCCGAACAAAGACCCAGGCGAGCTCGAAGAGCATCGTCGGGTATTCGGGAGACCGATGAACGACGTGACTGAAAGCGTCGGCGCTGTCGCGAAACTCGTTCACCTCGTAAAACAGACGCCCGAGGGCCATCCAGGCCAAATCTACGACGTGCTGCTGTTCTGGCGTCTTCACCTTCAATTGGGTGACGCGCTGAAACTGAATCACCGCGCCCGCGAAACGCTTGATACTGCCCGGAACCCTCTCAACATCCTTAGGATCCTGTGAAACCGGTGGAACCTGCAGAGCTTGCTTCATCTCCATCACCCCAAGCAGGTACTGCGCTTGGTGTAGGAGAGACGAAGCGCTCGGAAGGCTTCGCAGGGCTTGTTGGGCCAGGCCGTACTCACCCCGGGAAAAGTAGGCCTTTCCCCGGCCGTACGCGAGGGCACCATCAGGATCAGGGCCCTTGAGTCGAGCCATTTGCTCAAAGACGAAATCCAGGTCCTCCAAACGGCTCGTAAGGAGTGCGATATCCACGAGGCGGCCGAGGGCTCGCCCCGCTGACGAGGAATAGGGCGCCTGGTTTCCGAGTTCAGTCAACTCGCGATACGTACGCCTCGCGGAAAGGAGTTGGTCGCTCTTGAAATACGCGTCACCGAGCAGTCCCAGCGCATCGGCATGCGCCGAGTCGGTCGCTTTTTTCTGCCGATGAAGCTCAATCACCTGATTGAACAGGGTGATTGCGCTCGCGTAGTCCTTGTTTCGAAGGAACAGGTCTCCGGCTGCGATGCGTCTTTCAGGAGTCGCGGGGCGTTTCGGAGTCTGCGTATCTAGGACTTCAGTGATGCCGACTTCCGCGTCTCTGACTGCGAGCGCGGCGCGACCGAGGGCTTGCTCTTCGTCGAGCGCCCAGGCGAAGCCGGAACGCAGCCAGAGCCCGCAGGCGAGGAGTAGACCCAGCCTAGGTCCTCTCAGCAAACCGCTCGCTCCGCTCATCGGTCTCCCCTAATGGCCGGCGCCTGGCCGCTCACTTTTCCCCAGAACCAGAAATGCTAGCGGCCCGAACTTCCTCGCGGCTTAGGACTTTCGTTGCGAAGCGTACGCCGGGACGCTGCTCAAGTGGCGTCGTCGCGTCCCCCTTCTCCCAGCCGACTGCGTCGACCTTGATGGTGTTGCCTTCGGTGACCGAAAACGAGTGGGTCGTCTTGTGCGTCCACTTGTAGCCGCGCAGGTAGGAGAACACACCATAGCCATGACCCTGAAGGTCAACGACGACCTGCAGCGTGTGATCGCCCGGTGGCACGGAACCACTGAAAATCGGAATGGTCTTCTGATTCGAGAGTGCACCAGTGTCGTCCTTCTTCTTGTACTGCACTATCCCATCAAGCACAAACAGCACACCAGTCACGCGAAACGCGTTGCTCAAGTCGTTCCTAAAAACGATCTCGGCGGTTGCACCGCCGATCCCTCCAGAGAGCACCGTGTCGCTGAGGAGGCTCAAGCGGGTGTGGCTGCGACGGATCTGTTCCTTGAGTTCTTCAACCCGCGATTCCAGGTCACGAAGACGTACTGTGTACGTCGCGGCGTCCATCGGAGCACTTCCCGCGGGGGCTAACGGGGAAGCAGGTGCAGTTGGGGTTGCTGCGACAGGACCGCTCATCGTTGGCGGCGCCGCCCGCAAGCCCGGACGCTGCACCGCAGCGGCAGGCGCCTGAGCAGGGATCCGAGGAGCGGCCGCCGGAGCTACACTCGAACTGGACGGTGCTGGCGTCGCGGACTCTGCGGAGGCAGGCGGACTCGGCGTCGGCGGAGCTGAGGTCCCAGGCGTCGGCGATGCAACTTGACCGTAGAGGTGCGGCGCGGACCCAAGTGTGAACATCACGGCGATCAAGCCACCGAGCAACAGCATCCGGACCCAGTTTCGGGGCGCTAACTCAAGTTCAGCTACTCGGGGTGTCTGACGCAGTTTCATGACTCACTCGCTCCGCTCTTCTCTTGGTATAACGAGCGTTTACAGTTTTAGGTTAGGGTTCCCGAAGAGGAACCGAAATCGCCAATCCCGCGCTCCCGCCCCGTTGAGCCAAACACGCGCAATGGGCTCGCGCAACCTGCGTTTCTTTCGAAGCGCTTCCGGGCTCCCCGGTTTGGGTGAAATTTCCGCTCGCAGGGCGAGGCCCCCGCGAATAGACTACCGAACTCGAATGAGTCCTATCAGCGCCCCAGACGAGGGCTGATAGTCGACTGCGGCATTCCCGCATTGCGCCGAGGCCCCTCAGCGGCTACCCAGAGACAGACTTTTCACCACGCATTTCCTCCATTCACTACCCGTCCAGGAACCCTTGCCGCGTAAGGAAAATAGAAGTCCCGCCTCGGCAAGAGCCCAGGCCCCGGCTTACGACTCCAGGAGCGTCTCCGATGAGCTCCTCATGGCGCGCTACCAGCGCGGGGACCGCGACGCGTTCGCTAACTTGGTCCGGCGTCATAAGACGAAGGTATATAACTTTATCCTGAGGCATCTACGGAACCCGAGCACCTCAGAGGATATTGCCCAGGAAGTCTTCTTACGGGTCGTGCAGAAAGCGGGCGACTTCAAGCACGAGGCCCGATTCACGACCTGGCTTTACACCATCGCCAGAAACCTTTGCATCGACACCCAACGCAAACAGAGTCTGCGAAAGCACCCGTCTCTGGATCAACCCTTGGGTGATGACCCGGAGGGCCGCACGCTTGGCTCAAATATCGAAGATCGGCACCCGAGCTCAAGCGTCGAACGCAGCTTCGTATCGGGTCAGCTTGCAGGGTACATCATGAACGCCTTGGATACCCTGCCCCCAGATCAGAGAGAGGTGTTTTTTTTGAGGGAAATCGCGAATTTACCCTTCAAAGAGATCGCTGAGGTCACGGCCACCGGAGAAAACACCGTCAAGAGCCGAATGCGCTACGCGCTCGAGCGACTGCAGGGAGCTCTCAGCGAATTTGAGGACTACGCCCGGGAGCTGAAGTAGTCATGGACTGCGAGAAATTCGACCGGGTCCTCATGGACCTGCTCTACGACGAGCTCGACGAGGTGACACGCGCCGCGGCCACCAGGCACTCGGATCAATGTCGCCGCTGCCGCGAGCTACTCGTGAGCCACCGAGCCACACGGGAGTCGACTTCGCTACCCTTGACCGAACCGCCAGACGGGTTTGAGAGCCGGATCATGGCTGCCGAGGCGCGCTTTCGTAGCCACCTCCCGTGGCCCCAGCGCGCGGCCAGAGCGGTCACCATCCTCTCCGGCTACGCGATGCGACCCCAGCTAGCTATGGCTGCGCTGTTGCTTCTAACCATCGGCAGTAGTCTCATCCTGCTGAGGCCGAAGCCGGGTTCGCACGGCTCGGTAGTCGTTACGGAAAGCGGCGTTCCTCAGAAAGAGGACTCGCTCATCGTTCCGATTGAAGAGCCTGCGGTCCCGCAGGCCGCCGCGGCTCCGGCCGCTTCCGAGGTCGCTGGCGCGGAACCGCACCGTACAACCGAGTTACCAGCCCCCGGCCGCGGCGACGATCTGGAGCAAGAAAAAGGCGAGACGGAACTCGACCTCACAAGAAGCAAGGCGGAAGACGACGCCTTCAACGTGGCGATGGCGTCATACCGCGCGGGCCAGCTGCTCACCGCGCAGAAACAGTTTGACGTGTTGTTCCACGCGGGAGGCAAACACAGCGCGCAGGCGGAGCTGCTCGCCGCACAAGCGACGGAGAAGGCTTTGGGGTGTCCTGAGGCCCTCGCGCGTTTCGACTCCGTTGCCGCCGGCACTTCCCAGGAATACGTGAACACGGCGCTCTGGCACAGCGCGAACTGCCGCAAACAGATGGGGGAAACGAAACGCGCTGCATTGGACTTCGAGAAGCTCCTCCAGACCCCTGTTTACGCAGAGGCGGCGAAACGCGCGCTGAACGAGCTGGAAGCAGTTGGCGAAGGTGGCCCCGTCTTAGCCGAAGCGCGCAAGAACAGAGCTCCGGTAGATCCAAAGTCCGGCTCCACGAGCGAGCACGCCGGGGCAGGCGGTTCTCTAGGTGGCAAAGCAGCTTCGCCGGTTCGTCCACCGAGATTTGAGTCGAAAACTGCGGCCAGAAGTGCCCCGGCCCCGAGCCTCGAGCGCACACCGCCGAAGAAAGCTCCTCCGGCTGCGGTGAAGCCTGCTGCGCCCCCGCCTAAGGCGCAGTGATGACGGCGACCGCAGCGGGGCTGAAGAAAAAGAAACGTCCGCCCGCACTCACTAGTTCGCGGACGCGCTAGTTCGCGGAGTCGCGCACGAAAGCGATAGTCTTGACCAACTCCACAATCCGAAGGCGAGCCTGCTGCGTGAGCCCGACGAAAGTCACACCCATGCCTGGGTTTCGATTGTCAGACAGCGGCCTGACCGGGTTGATCCACTGCACAGTCCCGTTTAGCTCAAACAGCTCGCCAGCCGGCTCTCGAAACCTCAGGCGCAGCCGCGTGCCTATCTCGTGCGGTTGACGTGTCTGAACAAAGATTCCAAGCTCGCTGATGTTGGTCATGCACGCGAACAGAAACGTGTCTTCCGTCGCATAGTCCACGTCCCACTCAACGGGTAGCCGATCAGACTGTCGCCGTTCCCTCCCAGTCACAGCGTTGTGTGGTAGCCCCAACCGAGCTCAATGTCACGGATTCGTGACCTGGGCCGAGCGTGCGAGACTCAGCGTCCCTGCGAGCACCCGATTGTCCGAATGCTCGCCCTCGGAGACTGCGAACCGTGTCTTGCCCGAGAACAGCCCGAAGTAAGCCTGATAGTCACCCGTGGGGTAACTGTCGTCGAAGCTGAATTCGTAGCTGTCGACGACAAAGTCACCGGGATTCCAGAGGCGGAAAGGGTACGCACCGGACAAGATGTCGTGGTCCCCATTCAAGCGCTTGTCGTGGCCATCGATGTGCAGGAACACTTTCCAGTGTCGGGTGACCGGGGCGAGCACTTCGTAGTACATTCGGAATTCGTAGGTCTGCCCCCGCGCGAGCACGTCCGTTGCTGCGCCGCGCGTATCCCGAATTTCCCACCCCAGCACCTGTAGCTGCGACTCGAACTTGACGCGCAGCTCATGCTGCGGCGCAGGACGCGCCGAAAGTAGCCATTCGCGGTACGGGTTTCTATCCTCTTCACCCGCTTGCACCCGGTTGCTGACGAGGGCCATGTCCCCACTCCCAGCCATGAGCACCGGCACATTCTGGGGGGGCTTCTGTCCTTCTTTTCTATATCGAGAATTGAACGTGGCTAGTTTGTCCTGGCTCAACACGAGCCACCGGCGCGCTACGGCGTCTGCACGCAGCCACTGAAGCGCTTGCGCCTCCGTCTCGAAATTCTCGGCAGTTGCCCCGCCGAAGTAGATGGCATGCCGTGAGTCTGTCCCCAGGGTGGCCAAGGGTTGGCCCGGCTCGGAGAGCTCGCGGTAAGTGTCAAACGCGCCGACCGGCGAGAGCTGCGAGGCTAGCGCCGGGTAGTAGCCGAGACTGAGCACCAGCCCTGCAGTGAGCATCGCCGTGGCGACGAACAAGCTGCGGGGGCCGGACAGCGGGACCTTCGAGGCCCATGCACTCCCCAACCAGCGAGCCTTCACCCAGTTCAGCGGCCACTTGACGAAACCCAAGCGCTCAACAGTGAGCACCACGAACACCGGCAGGCAGACCCCCGCGACGAGTTTCAGCGCACCGCGGGTGGTCGCAGAAAACCCGTCCGGCAACTCAGAGGCGCCGATCGAGAAAGCGCTCATGACCTTTTCGGGGCTCGCGTCAAAGTCTTTGTAGAGGATCACCAACAACGCGACGGTGCCCATCGCTGCCAGCGGAACCCCTTCGGCGCGGCTGTCCAACTCGACCAGCGCGATCGCGAGCAACCCCGCAAGGCCGAAAACGGCGCCAAACGGAAGTGCTCCGACCGTCGGCGCCAAGAAGCCGTAGATCCCGACGGACAACGCCACAACGCTCAGGAGGCTCATTCGGAGAGCGCCGTCACGCAAGAGCGCTCCCGCGCTGCCCGGCGGCGGCTTGAGCACCAAGCCGATGATCAGGGGCGCCAGCGCGCTCCACGGAAACATCCCATGGCCGAGCATGTGAATCACGCTGTCGTGAGTTGGCAGCTTCTTTGCGGTGTTGAGACTCGAACCGAGCAGGACCCAGTAGTCATCCGCTGAGGCCCTAAACAACGCGACCAGTCCGAGCCCAGCAAAAACCAGCCCAGTCATGAACACGGCAAGGCCACACCATCTACCGAAAGTATCCGCGGGGGTGCGACCGCTACCCTTGCGTGTGAAATGGAGCAACAGCGCGGTCATCCCGACGCTCAGAGCTGGCAGCGCAACCCCTACCAGCGCCCCTCGGCAGAATAAACCGCCGATAGCAAAGAGCAGCCCCCCTAGCGCGCTCAATGTTCGCAAAGGACGGCTCAACCGGTCGTCGAAACACGCGAGGGCCAATCCGGAGAAGGCCGCCGCCATACAAGCCATCGTCACCCCGTCCCCAAGCGCGGTGCGCGCGTGCACGAAATACAAGGGCGTCGTGGCCAGAATAAGGACCGACAGGGTCCCGGCGCGGAGTCCGCTCAGCCGCCAGCAACAGAGTCCGACGGCCAATACCCCGAGCGTGGCGAAGGCAACCATTGGCAGCCGGACCGCCCACTCACTCAGCCCAAAGAGGGCGAGGGAGAAAGCAGCCGCGTTTACGGGCAGCTCACCCCGACCGACCTCTTCAATGGTAGGGATCGAGTTGTTCGACCCGGGGACAGCAAGCGCCTCAGCCCCAAACAGGTGAATCGCCGCCCGACGCGCCCAATCGGTCAGCTCGAGCTCCTGAGGATCCCAGAGCCCCCCCCGCGCGATAGGCAGGACCAGGCTGAGCAGCGCAGCGCCCAAGGCGCACGAGGCGCCCAGAACAACGGTCCAATGCAGCCCGCCCCCCCGTTTTGGCACTGGAGCGGAAACGGATTCTGCCGCCGAACTCGAAGGTTGCTGCATATGCGGAACAAGGTAGGTAGAAGGGGCGGCTGACCCTAGCAGAAGCGCCAGGACGAACGAAAGACGCATTTCCTCGGCCGATACCGTCCAGCGACGCCCAGCGACACCCAAAGAGACCTGTGACCGAACCCCACTCCTCCGCCCCTCACGCTAGCCGCTTCGGAACGGTAGCCATCGTCGGCCGAACCAACGTTGGTAAATCGACCTTCTTGAATGCCTGCCTCGGTGAGAAGCTCGCCATCGTATCACCGCTTCCGCAAACGACCCGCGACGAGCTGCTCGGCGTTGTTAACTTCGGGGCGACCCAGATCGCGTTCACGGATACGCCCGGTCTGCACCGGCCGCGCACCGAGCTCGGGCGGCGCATGAACGCGCGAGCTCTGGACGCTGTTCGCAATCACGACGTCGTGGTCTTCATGACCGACGTGCTCAAGATCGTTGAACAGAGCCAGCGGAAGAAGCGACAGGCCGACAAGCCCCGAGCAAACACATCGCAGATCCCCCGGGACGTGATCCACGCAGACGACCGTCGCCTCCTTCAGGTCCTGCCAAAAGACGTTCCATGCTTGCTGGTCTTAAACAAGGCGGATCTGCTCAAAGACAAACGTCACTTGCTGCCGTTGATGACGGCTTTCGGCGACGCACATCCCTTCGCCGCGATCGTGCCGGCGAGCGTGTTAAGCGCGGACGGAGTTCAGGGGATTCTCCAGGAAATCGCCCAGTTGCTCCCTGAAGCTGCCGCCGCTTTCGGCCCGGACCAGGTCACGGACAGGCCCGTCTCATTTTTCGTCCGGGAGTACGTGCGTGAGCAAGTGCTGCTGCAAACGCGCAGTGAGGTCCCACACTCCGTCGCCGTCACGGTCGATCGTTTCGAAGAGGGGAAGAACAACACGTCAATCAGCGCGACCATCCACGTCGAGAAACCTGGGCAAAAGGCGATCTTAGTCGGGCAACACGGCGCGCAGATCAAGGCGATAGGGACCGAGGCGCGCAAGCAACTCGAAGAGCTGATCGGTCGCAAGATCTACCTGGAGCTGTTCGTGCGAGTGACCGAGCGCTGGAAGGACATGACCCGCCAGCTCAGCGAGCTGGGCTACGATGGCGCGTCAGCGCGTGACCTCAAGAGCGTCCTGCCAGAAATCAAAGTGCGCCCCCACAAGACGCGCCCAAGCGCCAAGCCCAAGCCAGCAGCTAGGCTGGCCGCCCCAGTCCGTCGCGCGAAGCCGAAGCCTTCGCTACCGAAGGGCTCAGTGCGCCACATTGCCCCGCCTAAGTCGAAGACGGCGGCGGCCTCGAAAAGCGCCAAACCCAACTCCGCCAAACCCAACTCCGCCAAACCCAACTCCGCCAAACCCAACTCCGCCAAGCCCAAGGGGTCGGTTCCCACGTCCGGCGCGTCACGAACTTCCAAACCCGCCAGCACTGAACGCCGCGTCCGAAAAGGCAAAAAATGATCCCGATAGTCGCACTAGTCGGCCGCCCCAACGTCGGCAAGAGCACCCTCTTTAATCGCCTCGCTGGAAAGCAGCTTGCGATTGTTCACGATGAGCCGGGTGTCACCCGCGATCGCCACTACACGGACACCTACATCCAAGGCCGGGAGATTGTGCTCGTAGATACCGGGGGCTTTGATCCCGACGACGACGACCCGATGCGCCAAGGGATCGCACGCCACGTTCAGGCAGCGATCGAGGAGGCAGACGCTATCATTTGCGTCCTCGACGCCCTCACCCCGCCCACGCACGCGGACGAGACAGCCATCGCGTTGCTCCGCCGGTCCAGCAAACCAGTGGTGTACCTGGCCAATCGCGCTGACAACCCACAGACGGAGCTGGAAGCCTCAGACCTGTTTCGTCTAGGCATCGACCCCTTAATCGCGGGCTCGGCGCTGCATGGCCGTGGCATGGCCAAGCTGGAGGCCGCGCTAGTGGATCGCTTGCCACGCTACGTCAAGCCCGTAGAACAGGACGCGGAACACGACGACGCCGATGGTGAAGGCGCCCCGAGGCGGATCCCGAGAGTGATGCTCATCGGACGCCCCAACGCCGGCAAGTCGTCCCTGCTCAACGCGCTGAGCGGGGTCGAGCGATCGCTGGTCGACTCACGCCCCGGCACCACCCGCGACCCTGTGGACGCGACGGTCCAATATCGAGGCAAGAAGTACCAACTGATCGACACAGCGGGTGTTCGACGGCGTTCCAAGATCAAGGACACCGTAGAGTCGGCAAGCGTCATGCAGTCGATTCGTGGGCTTGGCCGCTGCGATGTCGCTATCTTGCTGTGTGACGCCGTTGAGCCCGTCGCCGAACAGGACGCGAGGCTGCTGTCGCTCGCGGCCGACCGGGGGTGCGCGCTCGCTATCGGCCTGAACAAAGTTGACTTGCTCAAGAGTGCTGCGCGCAAGGAGGCTGAGAAACAGACCCGCGACGTGTTGCACTTCGTGCCTTGGGTGCCCGTTGTGCCCCTCAGCGCAATGACCGGCAAGGGCATACCAGACCTCATGGCGGCGGTTGACCAGGCCTTTGACGAGTACACGCGGCGGGTGCCGACGTCGGCGCTCAATCGGTTCTTCGCGGAAGTGCTTGAACGGCATCCGCCACCGACCAAGGGGGGTCGAGCTCCGCGTCTGTACTACGTGACCCAGGCCCAGTCCGCTCCTCCCGTCTTCGTCGCGATGTGTAGCCACGAAGAATACATCGCGGAGAGCTACAAGCGTTTTGTGAGTAACCAGATCCGCGAGGCCTTCGGGTTCCATTCGATCCCGATCACCGTGCGCTTTCGCGCTCGGCGCCGGCGCGAGGGCGAGTAGGAGTAGACCTCCCCCGGGTCGGGCGCTGCAAGGGTCAATGCGCGCACGCGGCGCGGGGGTTCGCTCCTAAGCGGTCTCCACGAAAACCGCCGAAAGTTCGCTGAGCGCCTCAAGATTTTTGACACCCAAGGGTAACGCCGGCAGTTCGATCGGTGTGAGTCCTTGGGCGTATGTTGCGGCGCGAAGGCGCGCGAGCTGGGCGACCTCCGATTCCTCACGGGCACCGTGCTCCTGAACCGCACGCTCAAGGCACACAAATTGTTCGTCAGAGACCGCCGTCCGCAGCTGGCTTAAACCCTCGCTGAGCAACTCCTGATCGAGCACCTGATTGACGCGATTGGCGACGATGGCGGAGACCGCCATGTTTCGATCCGCCAAGGCACCCAGGAAAAACAGCCCGTCATCGACCGCGCCCGCTTCGGGCCTGACAACAATCACGTACGCAAAGCTCGGATCTAGAAACACCGCTGCGACACGCTTCGCCCGCTCGCGGAAACCTCCGAAGATCACATTCAACTCGGCGATCAGGGTCGCGACTTGTTCCAGAGTCCCGGCCCCGGTGACCTTGCCAAACCCTCGGAGCAGCGTGGCGGCACCACGCGCAGCCAGATCCAAGCTGAAGCGACCTGTGCCCGAAACCATTTTTCCCATCGCCCGGATGATGGGTCCGTCGAGCGCGTCCGTCAGACGTGCAGGTGCGTTCAGAAAATCGAGCGCGTGGCGCGTCGGCGGCGTGTCCAAGATCACCAGGTCGCATTCCGGGTCGTCTAACACTAGCAGGAGCTTTTCCATCGCCATGTACTCATTCGCACCGGCGAGATAACTTGAAAAGTAGCGAAACAGGGGGTGTTGCGTGATCCGCACCGCCGCGCGCGGATCGGGAGAGAGCCGAGCGACCAGCTCGCCTAGCGTGTGCTCCGGATCGAGCAACAACACGCTCAAGTCTCCTTCCGCAGGCACCCCCAGCGCCGACAAGCGCTCGCGAGAGACGAACTGTCGCTCGTGGACAGCGGGATCGGCGCCTAGGCTCTCGGCGAGGCGCTTAGCGGGATCGACTGTCAGCGCGACCACCCGCCGTCCAAGTTGGGCTCCCGCTAAACCCAGTGACGCCGCGACACTGGTCTTCCCGACACCACCGCACCCCGCACAGACCAAGACCCGCCGTGTCAGCAGTAGGCTGCGCATGCTCGGGGTCGGTCCGCTCGTCGAAATTTGGCCCATCGGTTGGGCACCCTCTAGCATAGCGACCCATGCAGTCCCTCCCTAAATCAACCGCCGAGGTTCACGACGAGTCTGCCCAAAACGACGCTGAGAGGCGTAGCGACTTTCGGGGAAACGCTCAGTTTGATCTCTGTAACCTGCTCGAAACCGTGCGACGCCGCGACCAACTGAAGGCGGTGGCGCTGTGTGATTCGACCGGCCTCGTCCTCGCGGGAGCGGGTCGATACC
>JBDKJZ010000088.1:0-13366 GCA_039796375.1 Pseudomonadota bacterium | reverse complement strand
CCGTTCGCTGCCGCGGAGCAGAGCGTCTGTCGCTTCTTCCAAACGCCCGAGCGCGAGCAGAGTCGCGGCTAACCCCCGGAAGCAGAGCACGCTGTCCGGAGCCACCTCCCGCAGCTTTCGGAACTGCTCGAGCGCGTGTTCATAGTGGCCGCCCTCATAGAGCAGCCTCGCCAGGTTGGCTCGCGCTTCCACGAACCCGGGATCCACTTCCAGCGCGCTTCGGTAGTGTTCCGAGGCTTCGTCCCGCAGGTGCTCACGTTCTGCTAGCACACCTAGCCCGTGATGAGCCTGAGCGAAGTCCGGGTTGAGTCGACGCGCGCGGAGCAGCAGCTGCAGGGCCCGCTCGAAGTTCCCCCGCTGGATCTCGATGTTGGCGAGATTGGCGATCGCCTCGATAAAATCGGGATTGTATTCGAGGGCCAGGGTGAAGCGCGTACCGGCGGTTTCCAGGTCTCCATCCCGCATCGCCACCGCGCCCAGTTCGTTCTGGGCGAGAGCTTTCGGGGGCAACGGAGCACCCGCGCCGCAGGCCGCTCCGAGCATGACCGCTAGCGAACACAGCAGGGCGTACTTCATAGGCCGCTGCTTCGGGACCGCGCTGCCGCGGTTGCGAAAGATCTGGTTTCTTTGAAGCCGCGCAGCGGAGCGGCACACTAGCCGCTCCGCCTGCGGCGCCCATTATCTCGGGACCTGGACGGCCTCGGTCTTGCAGCCCGAGCTGCATCCATCGCCGCTCTTGCTGTTGCCATCGTCGCAGGTCTCGCCCTCGTCTTCTTGGAGGTCCCCATCACCGCAGCGGGCCCCGAGCCGACAGCCAATAGCGCACTCACCGTAGCCGCCGTCGTTCTTCCCGTCGTCGCACTCCTCTTTCTCTTTCTGGACAACAGCGTCGCCGCAACGCGGGCCGAACGTGCACATCGGGCCGCATTTGCCGTAGCCGCCCAGGTTCATGCCGTCGTCACACTGCTCTCCAAGTTCAGTTTGAACGACCTTGTCGCCGCAGAGGGCGCCGAGGCGGCACATCATCGAGCAGTTGGGCCCGCCGTCGCACTGTTCGCCCCACTCTTCCTGCAGCACTCTGTCGCCACAGCGTGGGCCTAGCTTGCAATCTACGGTACAGCTTCCGTAGAGGCCGTCGTTGACGCCATCGTCGCAGGTCTCTCCTGCGGCGGGTTGAATCGCACCATCGCCGCAGCGCGGCGCAAGCTGGCAGTTCTGGTCGCAGGTTCCGTAGGCGCCGGTGTTTCCTCCCGGACCTTCGTCACATTGCTCTTGGCTCTGGACGACGGTGTCTCCGCAACGCGGGCCCCAGGTGCAGCCTGCCGAGCAGCGACCATACCCGCCGATGTTCATGCCATCATCGCACTCCTCTTGGGGTTTCTGCACGACGCCGTCACCGCAAGAGTTCTCGAAGCGGCAATTGGCGGCGCAGCCCGCGGTGCCATCGCAGTCTTCTCCCCACTCGGCCTGGACAACGTCGTCTCCGCAGCGCGGGCCTAGGACGCAGCCTGCCGCGCACTCGCCGTAACCGCCGTCGTTGACGCGGTCGTCGCAGGCTTCCGGACCGTTCTTGACGCCGTCGCCGCAGAACTGGTCTGGCTGGCAGAACTCGCTGCACTGATCGTACCCGCCGTTGTTGCCGCCGGGACCTTCGTCACAGGTTTCGTAGGGCGGATCCACGCTCATGTCGCCGCAGCGCGGACCAAAGACGCAGCCCTCAGCGCAGCGACCGTAGCTGCCGTCGTTGACGCCATCATCGCAGTCTTCACCCACGTCAGTGACGCCATTGCCGCAGAGCACGCGACACTGGAGCGAGCAGTTCGGGCTGCTGTCGCATTCTTCACCGAAGTCATCCTGAATCAGGCCGTCACCGCATTTGGCTGAGTCACCGCAGGCAGGTGTGCAGCCGGCGTAGCGCCCGTCGTTCAGGCCGTCGTCACAGGTTTCGTCGCCGTTCTCCACGCCGTCCCCGCAGAAGGGTCCGATTAGGCAGGAAGTGGTGCAGCCGTCGTAGCCCTCCAAGGTGTTGCTGGCTGCTAGGTCACATTCCTCGAAGGGAGTGTCGATGATGCCGTCTCCGCACGTCGGAGGTAGCTGGCAACCCGCTGAGCAAGCATTCACTTGGGACGAGCCCCACACACTCGCGTTGACGCCGTTGTCGCACTCTTCAGTCGCGTGTTTCGTCGCGTCGCCGCAGTACGGCCCTAGGGTACAGCTATCCTTCGTGCAGCTGTTGTAGGTCGGCGTAGTTGTGTTGTCATCGCCGTCGTCGCACTCTTCATCGGGCGTCAGGACGCCGTCCCCACAGATCGGGCTGCAGAACGAACGCTCAGGTAAGAAACCCGTGAGCGTGAGCGCGAAGTTGGAGCCCCACATGTTGCGCTCGGCGTGGAAGAGCACGATCTCGTAGACCTCGCCCTTGGTCAGGCCGAAGCGACCATCGGTGGTGTCCGTTACTTCGGGCGCGGAGCGTTCGCAGGCTGCGAAGGCGAAGTCGGGTGCGCTGCACTTAGTGGGACCACTGGTAGGGGTGTGCGAAGTGCACGTAGAATCTTCATCGCCCAGAACCACTCGGCCGCTCGCCGGGCAGTCGATTCCGCCCAGGTCGATCGCTAGGCGGTCGTTGATGAACACGTATACGTCGTCGTCGCCAACGAAATTTAGAGTCTCACCGCCGTTGTATTGGAAATAGAACCGAATCTCGGTGGTGAAGTGGTAGTTTCTGCCCGCGCACATATGGTTGTCTGCGTCGGCATTGCAGCACTCGTGAGCCCCTCCCCCTGACCCAGGCTCGGTGCACGTCTCACCATAGCCCCGGAGGCACCCCTCGCTGAGAGGATAGAACGTGGTGTCACTGGCAACGTAGGCGTCCGTGTCTCCGACTTGGGTCAGTAGCAGGCTGTCCGTGATCGGCTGCACGTCCCAGCCGCCGGCGTTGCTGTCCCGCCACCAGGACGCGAAGCTTGTGTTCGAGTCGACTTGGTCGTTGGCGATATGGTTCTGGTAGCCAGGTTTGCCGTCCGGGTCGAGACGGGCGCAGCTTCCCTGGTTGTTCGTTTCGCAAATCGAGCCGAGCGCGTCTCTCCGTCTCGTGCTCGCTCGACCAAAGTCGATATGGCCCCCCGTCGCGTCCCGGCCCTTGACGTCGCGATAAACCGTCTTCACCGCTACGCTGTCCGGCAAATCGACGAGCTCTTCGCACTCCCAGCCGGTCTCCACTGTGCAGTCGGAGGCGCAGCCATCGTTGTCGCTGATATTGCCGTCGTCGCAGGCCTCTGCGCCGTTGATCAGGCCATCTCCGCAGGTGAGCACGGCGACGTTGCGACCTTCATCCTCGTTGTAGACAAACTTCGGCTCGTTCTGGCAAGTGGGGCCGCATTCGTCTCCGGCTATCAAGTTGCCGTCGTCGCAGCCCTCATCCCCTTCGGTCTCACCGTTTCCGCAGACCGACGCAGTGCAGGCGCCACCCAGCGCAGGACACTCGAAACCCGTTTCGCGGCGGCAACCTGCGCTGCAACCATCGCCGTCGGTGGTGTTGTCGTCATCGCACTGCTCAGCACCCTTCACGACGGCGTCGCCGCAGATGGGCCGGCAGTCGAAGCCAGCACGCGCGCATTTGAAGCCAGCTTCGATCGCAGAGCAGTTGTTCTTGCACCCGTCGCCGCTGGCGGTGTTGCCGTCGTCGCAGGCTTCGGTGCCGCGAACCAGGCCATCGCCACACAGGACGGTAAAGTAGCAGTTCTTGCCATTGTTACAGGCCCAGTTAGCTTCAATTCGGCAGGTGGCGGAGCAGCCGTCCCCTGGCGTGGTGTCGCCTTCATCGCACTGCTCACCGGGCTGAACGATGTCGTCACCGCAGAAGGTCGCCAGCGCACAAGCTTGTCCCGGGACTGCGCACTTGTAGCCGGGCTCGATTTGGCAACCAGCCGAGCAACCGTCGAGGCTCAGCTTGTTGCCGTCGTCGCAGATTTCCCCGTTGGCGGGGGTGACGGCGCCGTTGCCGCATTCATAGAGCCTGACGCAGGCATCACCCGGGGGGCAGACATAGTCCGAATCTTGGGTCAAGCAGTCAGCGCTGCAGCCATCGCCGTTCATAGAGCCGCCGTCGTCACAGACTTCGCCGGGGTGCCGAGCGCCGTCACCACAAATGATCGTGGACATGCACGCCATGCCCGCGTCTGGACAGAGGAAGAACGGGTCTAGGGTGCAGACGCCAGAACAGCCGTCACCCCAAACCTTCGCGTCGGCTCGAACGACGTCGCCGTCATCGCAGGCTTCCCCGCTCTGAACTGCGCCGTCGCCGCAGTATTCAATCTTGGCACAAGCCATGCCCGGGGTCGGGCACGTGTAGCCGGGAGTCTTCTGGCAGCTGGCGTCGCAACCATCGGTGGCCACGACGTTTCCGTCATCACAGGTCTCAGCGCCGCTGACCAGACCGTCACCGCAGTCGACTACCTTCTTGCAGGGCATATTCGGCGCTTGACAGTAGTAAGCGGGGTCTTGCTCGCACAGGTTGGAGCAGCCGTCGTCGGTGATCAAGTTGCCATCGTCACAGGCTTCACCGACCTCGCGCTTGCCATCGCCGCACTCGATAGTGAAGGCGCAGCGTTCGCCTGGCACGTCGCACTCATAGTGCGGGTCAATAGTACAGATCCCGGAGCAGCCGTCACTGTAGGCCTTGTTGCCATCGTCGCACTCCTCGCTTGCTTGAAGCTCGCCGTCGCCACATCCGACGAGCGGCTCGCAGCGCTTCCCGGGGAGACGACAGATAAAGCCCATCTCTACCTTGCAGCTTGCGTCGCAGCCGTCATCGGCAAGCTTGTTCCCGTCGTCGCACGTGTCGCTCCCGTTGACGCGGCCATCGCCGCACACGAACAAGCGCTTGCAAGCCTCGCCTGGTTTGCAGATGAACGACGTGTCCTGAACTGCGCAGTCGGCGCTGCAGCCATCGTCAGCGGCGGTGTTGCCATCGTCGCAAGATTCGCCCGGATCCAGCCGCCCATCACCACAAACGATCGTGAAGTGGCAACCTTTTGCGTCGCACTCCCAGAACGGTTCGACTGCACACGCCCCATTACAGCCGTCACCGGGAGTCCCGTTGCCGTCGTCACAGTCTTCACCTGAATTCAGCACCGAATCGCCGCACGCGGGTCCCGCATCAACCAATCGGTAGACTTTACACGGACCGCCATCACAGGTTGCGCCGGCGTCAGCCTTAGACTGTTCCTCCTCAACCAGGTCGCCGCCGCCGGGGTCTTCGCCTGGGTCGTCATCCGTCGAGCTGTCCTTGTCGCCGTCTTTCGTTCCGCTCTTACCCTCGTTGCCGAGCTTGTCGCCGCCGCCTTTGACTTCAGGCGCGCTGCTGCAGGCGATCGCCAAAGCCATGAGTGGCAGCGCGAGTAGTGCAGATGTAATTGTGACCTTCATAGCTATGAATCCCTAAGTGGAGGCCCGTGGTGTGGCCGAACAAGTCCAAGCTGATGCTAGCGTGGTGAGTCGCATTTCTCGGCGCAGCTAGCCGTGCGCCCGCGCGCGAGTATGCGGCATCTGGAGACTTCCGTGATCATTCTCTTAAGGGGGCACGAGGACTTTCGTTCGCTTTTTTCAGTGGACTGTAGGTCTTAGTGGGGTAGGAGGGTGGGTTGATTGCCCGGTGTGGGATAAGCTTGGTGTTGCCGCCGCAGCCGAATCAGGCAGCGGTCGCCGTTCCCAGTCATGTTCACGGTCTCGGCAGCGAGGCCGCTGCCTTCTGGTAAGCCGTCTGGCCAAGGCCGCCAACTTCACTTTCACTGGAACAGCGCTCAGGCGGGCTACGGAGGACCCGCTTGGCCGAGTGTGGTGAACAGTGGTTTCGTACACAAGATTCCCTCGCCTGGCCGCTCCTG
Organism: Pseudomonadota bacterium; assembly: GCA_039796375.1. GTDB lineage: Bacteria > Myxococcota_A > Polyangia > Polyangiales > Polyangiaceae > SZUA-265. The sequence continues at coordinate 7,481 of JBDKJZ010000088.1, read as the reverse complement.
ACGGCAGCTTGGACGGGGGGAGTGCCCGACGCCCAGAGCGGGATCGCTGTCCCTCCGCGGCTGCGTGTCAGCGGTGTCCAACCCGCGAGCTCTGAGGCCTCGCCAGGGAGACTGAGGTGTCATCGGGCGGCGCGTTTGCCGCAGTTTCGGCCACCAGAAACGCACAATTTTAGGAGCTTTCTCAGCGCTCCCCCTTGTAGTAGCGTCCCCGCGCCCATGGCCGCGTCCAATCCCAGTATCGCCCCCACTCAAGCTCCACTTTCCACGTCGGGGCAGCGGCCGTCGCGGGCAACAGGTTCCAGCGGTTTGAGGCTGTCGCTTACATTTGTGGCCGTTATCTGCGGCGTCACGGTCTTGGCTTGGGGGTCCGCGAAAGTCGCCTGCAATCTGCACCCCCCGGGTTACCTGGCGTTCAAACCCGCGACGCTTGAGCAACTGGCGAATAACCCCAAGGATGCCGCTCTCGAATTTCACCACCGCTTGGCGACCTACGATTTTGCCGGTGCGCGGGAGTTGCTCGCGGGCGACGCGTCGTTGGTCGCGAATCCGGAAGCCGCCTGTGACGCGAGCTGCCGCGCTGGCGGCTCAGCGCGTGTTAAGTCGTTGATGACACGGGCCTCCTTGCTCACACGCGACGGGGACTCAGCCCAGGCCAGAGCGGAAGCGCACTTTCTAGGTGAAGTGACCGCTGCTACCTACGAGCTGCGGCGGGACGGCAAAGTCTGGAAAGTGTCGAAGCGCATCGACTGAGGAGCGTTGTCGGCTTGGCCCGGGCCAGCGTCGAGCCCCATCAGCCTCGCGAGCGTCCCTCGATCGAGCGAGATCCAGCGAGCCGACTAAATTCTTCTCCCCGCTCGACCCACTGCGGGAAATAGCCGAAGGGAACCTCGCAGGGTAGGGTACGCGCGGGACGATATGGACTGGTCGCGACTCTGCTTTGCAACTGCGATAGGGGCCGTCACGGCGCTCGCGTGCGACAGTCCGGCAGAGCGCTTCAAGTCTGATTCGATGACCCGCGGCGGGGACGCCGGAACACCAGGTAACACCGCCGGCGGGAACGTAGCTACGGACGGTGGCGTTGGGCATGCGGTCCTGGTTCCAGACCCCAAGGGCTGCGACGCACCACGGATCCCGCTCCGGATTCGCCGCCTCAGCCCGACCCAGTACGACCGGACCGTTCGAACAGTCGTGCCGGGCGTAACCGGAAGCCCGAGCAGCGGCTTCGTCAACTCCCTTACCCAAACTGGCCGTTTTTCCGGCGCAGCCAACACGCTCAGCTTAGGGGCATCCCATGTTGACCAGCTGCTCGAGGTGAGCAGTCAGCTCGCGGACTTGTTAGCGAAGAGCCCCGGGTACGTCGCGCCGTGCATGGAGTCTGCACCGAGGGTCGATGAGTGTCTGCAGACGTTCTTCGCAGAGCTATTGCTGCGCGCTTTTCGCCGGCCGGCAGACGAGCAGATCGCGGGTCTTCGTCGCTTCTACGACGAGAGCGCTGTTTCGTTCGGCTCCGAAGACGCTCTTCGATTGAGCGTCCAACGGGTCCTGGTTTCGCCGGACTTCCTGTTTCGAACTGAGCTTGGCGATGAACCGGCAGGCGCGAATGTGGTCCCCTTGGGTCACTACGAGCTCGCGTCTGCGGTGAGCTACTTAATCAGCGACGGCCCACCCGACGCGCCGCTGCTCGCGGCCGCCCAGACCGGAAAGCTGAGCCAACAGAGAGAGCTCGCTCTTCACACCGAGCGCCTGCTCCGCGCGAGGGCAACGGGAGCGGGTGTGGAAAATCTGTTTCGAGAGACCTACGGCTACTCCAAGATCCGCGGAGTCACCAAGGACCGAGTCGCGTTCCCCCAGTTCACGGGCGAGCTGGCGGACGCGATGGCCCGTGAGAGCGAAGAGTTCGTCGCCCATGTGCTGTGGCAAGATGACGGGCGTCTGCCCACGGTCCTTGGGGCGCCTTATACCGTGCTCAACACGCTCGCCGCCACGGTCTACGGAAAGTCAGCCCCGCGCGCTGGTTTTTTTCCAGTTCAGCTTGCGAAGCAACGTGCAGGCCTCCTAAACCACCCGAGCTTGATGGCGCAGCTCGCGACCAGCGCTGAGAGCAGCATTGTGCAGCGAGGGCTCTACATGGCTCGCCAGGTGCTGTGTCGCGAGGTGCCCAAGGCGCCACCCGGCGTGGCGAATGCGTTTGTCACCATCAACGACACGCGCCCCATTACTCAGCGCCAGCGACTCGAACAGCATCGTGCGGAGCCGCTGTGCGGCTCGTGTCACGACGGCTTCGACCCGTTCGGCGTGGCCTTGGAGAACCTCGACGGCATTGGGCGGTTCCGCTCAAAGTTGGGGGACCTGCCTGTGGACACCGCAGTCGCGCTACCCGAGCTACAGGCCACAGTGGCTAACCCAGCTGAGCTAGCAACAACGCTGGCCGCGTCGCCTGAAGCGACGGAGTGTTTCGCGAGACGACTGCATGAGTACACATTTGGTGGGGAATCATTCACCCAACCGTGCCAGCTCGATGCGTTGAGCGACGTGTTGCTGGTCAATGACGGGACTGTCGGCGACGGGGTCCTCAACCTAGTGCAGTCCAACACCTTCCGATTTCGCGTCAACGGGAAGGTGCCGCGGTGAGCGCGCCTAGCAATACGCCACGCCAGAAGCTGGACCGTCGGCGTTTCATGCGGCAGGTGGGTGTCGCTTCTGGTGCAGGGCTGCTCGGCGCCATCGCAGCGCAGCTCTCGGTCCGGGCTGCCGCCCCGAGCGCGACTGACCGCTGCCTAGTCGTTAATGTTCATGGCAACGCGTGGTGGCCCCGACTGCTCCGTCCCGTTAACATGAGCTCAGCAACAGAGTGGACCTTCGCCCAGACATTGGATCCACTTTCCGCGTACTCGGCGCAGAGCAGCTTGCTTGAGGGCTTCTACAATCCCCATGGTGTCGGACTACACGGCAACTACGGCGCGACGCTGTGCGTCCAACCGGCGCCTGAGCGCACAGCCAACGAAGGCATCGGCGGCATCACCATTGACCGAGCGATCGCCCTAGGGCTGGGTGCGGATGTGCCCTTCAAGTCGATTAACTTTGGTCATTCCTACGGCGGGCGGCACGTGCCGGCGGTCAGCAACGTGTCTGCGGACGGCGCCAATCAGCCCTATCCAGCGATGAGCGATCCTGCAGCGATCATCGACCAACTTTTCGCCCTGACGGGTCCCACCGCAGGGCCCAACGCAGCGCAGCGTCTGGCCAAGAAGCGCCGCCTTCTAGATGTTATGACGGATGACATCAGCCGTATGCAGGGTCGCTTGGCTGGTGAAGAGCGCGCCATCATGGACCAGTACTTGAACTCCGTTGTCGAGCTGGAGCAACAGCTTGACCGACTGAGGCAAGTCCAGTGTGCAGCGCTGGAATACACAGGGCCAACGCCCGGGTATTCCGATGAGATCAACCCGCACCAGTCCAAGTTCTACTACGATGCCGCACAGGCGGCGCTAGCCTGCGGTCTGACTCGCGTCGTGACCATCGCTCACGAAGGCGTGGGTGATGAGCCACTGCAGCCGCGTTATCCGTTTGAGCCAGTCAGTGTGCCTGAGTCGCTGCACGACGGTGTGCAGCACGAAATGAACGGGCTCAAGAATGACAGTGACGAAGGTTGGGCAGACGCCGCCAGCTTCGCGAGCAAGGTGTCCAGTGTATATCGCTGGCGCTCGCAGCAGGTCGCTGAGTTCCTAGACGGGTTGCAGACGCTAGATATGGGCGGCGTCACCGTCGGTGCGCGCACCCTGATGATGTGGCTCAACACCGGTGGCGGACGGCACCATCAAGGACACGAGGAAATCCCCTTGATGTTCATCGGGAACCCCGACGGGAGGCTCAACACGGGTCGCTACGAGAAGCTTGAGACGAACACGGTCTGCGTTTCTGACGCGTTCCTGACACTTGCTCACGCGATGCAAGTCCCGCTGGAAACCTTCGGCGATCCTGCCCACAGCGTTGGGCCACTTGCGGGCGCACTCGCCTAGCAGGACAGGGGCGTTGTTCGCTGTTCCAGCGCGCCGAATCTTCAGCGTTGTCTGAGCGCTGGCCCAGCCACAACAAGAAACCCCACCGCCGTTGGGTGGTAGGGTCTCCTTGTCAGCGTTGAGAATTACGAGGTCAGGTCGATCAGGTCGTTCGGACCTGCGTCGCCAAAGCTCTCGGTTTCCTTCAACACACCCATGTGCAGCAGCAAGGTGCGCATGAGCGGGATTGCCGACCCAGTGTTCTTGAGGTCACGCAGTGCGCCATGGTTGATGCCGTTGCCCTTGTAGCCCGCGAGGATTGCCATCTGTTGGTCTCGGCTGTGGCTCTCACCGATGCCCGCGCCCCACATGATCATGGTGTTCTCAAGTAGGTTGGTCGCCGCGTACGGAGTGTCCTGGAATAGCTTGAGCATCTCCACGAATATTTCGCCGTGCATGCGGTCCCGCTGAGAGTAGGCGTCATTGATGCCATGCGAGGTCCCGTGGCTGTTGGGCAAACCGTGGTTGGCGTAGCCGGATTCACCCGCCTCGGTCTCCAACATGTACGACACGCTGCGGATGATATCCGCTTGGAACGCCACACGCAGCACCTGCATCGTGTCTTTCCAGTGCTCGTCGATGAACTCGTTCTTAAGGTCGTCCGCGCGTTCCTTCGGCCAATCACGACTGAACTTGAACTGCGCAGGGTCGACGTTGAGCATCGGTGCGGCCGCGAGCGGCGCAGAGAGCCGCTGCTCCATCAGGCGTACGTTCTCGAGGTAGCCGCCCAACGTGGCTTTGTCGGCCACGCCAAGCCGCGCCTCGATACGGCCGATGTCCTCCATCGCAAAGTCAAGCACGCTCTGGTCGAAGGCGTGGCGTTGCTTACGCTGCTCATCGCTGACCTGAGGGTCCGCGCCGGTGAAGATGTCGTCGACGATATCTTTCAAGCTAATGGTCGCGAAGATTTTCTCGCCGTTGGCAGCTGACGACACCCAGTCTTTTTGCTCGTTGTTATATCCACCGCCGGGATCCAGGAAGGGGCTACCGCTGATGACCAGATGCTGCGATTTCCCCGTAGGAGCCGTCGCGTCGTAGTGCTGGGCGACGTAGGTGTCCGCCGAAATCTTGTGTGTGAGGGACTTAGCGGATGGGACAGGTGAACCCGTCAGCCACGACACGATCGCGATGAGATGCGGGTTAGACATGGCATCGCTCATCATGTGGGAGCCGACCATGTCTTTCATGATGGTGATGTGCTGCATCCAAGGTTCCAGCGGTGCAGCGGCCTGAGCGCCAAACGTCAGGTTGCGTGGCCCGCCGGTGGGGTGGAACTTCCTCGGGTGATGCCCATTGGGTTGGTAGATGGCGAGGAATTTCGGTTTGTCGGTGCCTGCCTGTGCGAAGGCCGTGTCGCTGCGGAACATCGCCTCCAGGGGAGGCATGGCGATCATTGTTCCAGCTCCGCCTGCGGCGCAGCGTAGGAAGGTTCGGCGGTTTAGCCACTGCTTCTTCATCGGGATCATCTTCATGTCTCCTACCGTTATGGGGCCGCGGGAGCTGGAGCGGCGATGGGTTCGCTTGGGACCACGCGAGAGGCGAACAGGTCACTGGCGAGCGCCCTCAGCACGACATCTCTAAAACCAGGCTTAGCTCCTAGGTCCTTGATGGCGAGCTTCACACCGCAGGCGTCGGCATCGGTTTGGCTGTAAAGGTTCAGATTGCGCTGGGTCACCTGTCCGATGACCTGGCCAGCGATGCAGGCGGCTGTGAACTCTGCGCTGTCGACCAACGCAATGACGCTCTGGGGGCCGTCTAGCGCGGTGCCGCGATACAGGCTTACCGCATCGACTGGTGCGCCATTTTTGTCGGTCGGGCGGTACTGGCCCGAGGGGTTGAAGGCTTCGAACCCTTTACCCAGAGGATCCATGAGCTGGTGACAAGCGTTACACACCGGGTCGGTCTCGCGGATTGCCGCGAGCTCAGCTTGGCTGTTCGTCCCGTTGCTTGCGGCCTCAAGCTGCTTGATGACGGCGTCAACGATGGGCCCCTGACTGGGTGGGGATGGGATTTCTTCGCACAGGAACTTGTTGACGATGTTCTTGCCCCGATGGATGCGTTCCTTGAACTGCACAACCAAGCTCCCTTGCGTCAACCAGCCCGCTCGTGGCGAGTCCGCCGGGATTTGAACAAGCTGGTGCTGTTCACCGGTGACCACACCAGGCATTCCGTAGTGGTTGGCGAGCTGCTCATTCAGGAACGTCCACTTGCCGGAGACTAGCTCCTGAAGGGGCAAGTTCTCCGTGAACATGCGGCGCATGAACATGACCGTCTCGGTGCTCATGGCCTGGGTCAACGCAGCCCACTGGTCAGGGGCCTCGAAATCCTTCGGTGGCTCAGCGGAAATGGCTTCAAGGGCCTCCAGCGCGGCGAAGCGCCGGACAAACGAATCTACGAAGCGCTGGCCCTTCACGGGGTCCGCGAACATGCGCTCGGCTTGTGTGAGGATCCCTGGCAGGCTGTCCAGCTGTCCCTGACTGGCCGCGTCCAACAAGGCCTGGTCAGGAACTGAGTCCCAGAGGGCCAACGAGAGGCGGGTAGCCACTTCGTAGCCGTCCAAACGATGAACGCCCGGTGTCTGCGGTACGTTGATCCCGACGTAGAGCGCGTCGGGGGACAGCAGAATGCCCTCGATCGCTCCAGCGACGCTCTCTTGAAAGGTCAACTTCAGATCCAACCCGGTCTGAACCACCTTCATCAGCGAAGCGATACGCTCAGCGGTCCATGGGCGACGAGTCGCGTGCAAAGCGAGCGGCTCTAAGTAGGCCTTCGCGCACGCGACGTCCGGCGCGGCGCAGCTGGCTGCGGGGTCCTTGGCGGCCACATGCTGCGCGGCGATCGCCTTTGCGGCTTTGCCGTACTTGACGACGAAGTCGTCCCCGGTTGTCAGCTCATGACTGAATTTGGAGTTCTTGTCGGCCGGCAGGCGCGCGAACGGCTCACCATCGACGCCAAACACCTCAAGCGCCATGTTGTTCAGCTCGACCCTATTGAGTCGGCGCGCCGCGTCCGGGGTGACACCGCAGGCCATCTCAAGTTCACCGGGAGGCTCGGGCGGCTCGGTGGGGCCTGTGACTTGGGGCAGCGGCAGGCCGTCTGGGCCTATCACTACCGGTGCCGAGACCGCTGGTCCGGCGGGCGCATCCGCGTCCGACGAACAGGCCAGCGTTGCGACGCTGGTCACGAGCCCGAGAGCGGTGAGTGCCGCGCGCCCTGCGCCGTGGAGCAGCTTCGAGTCATGTAGTGAAGTGGGCCCTTTTCCTCGTGCCATACGTCATGAGACGTCCGCGACCCTATCGGGTCACTCTAAAGACTGGGGAGGGGCATGGAAACGATCCGCGCCTTCCACCCGGGACAGAAGAATTTCATTTCGTTGTTCGTTGTATCGCCAGCGCCGATGCGCGGTGGCCTGTGGGGAGCCCA
>JBDKJZ010000087.1:0-13464 GCA_039796375.1 Pseudomonadota bacterium | reverse complement strand
CTTCCACTTCAGCGACTCAGCCGCGCTCACGCTACGCCTAGGACTTCCGCAGTCGGTCTCCCTCGGCGTCTCGTTCTTGTTGTGAGTTGCAGCGGAGCCCCTCCGGAATCTGCCCCGCTCGGTTGGTGCAAGCTCGAGGCGCTATCCCCCGCTTGAAATGTTCCTGAATACAGTCTTAGTCACAACCTCGGTTCACCTACACGTAGCACTCCGCCCGACCATCCTCGGAGAACTGGGCTAGCTTCGGCTCGCGGGACGGCTCAGACACGCGCAACAGCTTCGAGTCACACCGTACTCCGCGACCCAAATCGAACGGTCGTGTTCGCGGAGCGCCGTGGCGCTTTCGTTCAATCATGGATCGCACTAACGTCCGCCTCCTGAGCGCGAGCCGTCAGGGAACGTACCCTGAACGGGCGAGCCAGAGAGGGTGCTTAACTGTGTTTCGAAGTCTTGGTCTTGTTCACTGGGTGTTTTGGGTCGCGCTCGTTGCGGTGTTGCCGATGCGTCAGGCGCTTGCCGGCCCTGATTATTTCTCGACCGGCGACGGTCACAGCGGGGTGTTGACCGTCGCCGCGGGACAGTCGGTTACGGTGAACAGCTACACCGGCCTGGCCGTGGACGTAGCCGCGGCTGCGACCACTATCACGGTGGACGACGCCGCAGCCGTTCAAGCGGGTGACCTGGTCATGCTGTGGCAAGCAGCGGGCCTCGCCGATCCAGGCACAGCCACCGAGCAGAACACGGTCGACATCACGGGCACCAACGTCGGCCGCTTCGAGTTCGCCCGCGTGGTGAGTAAGAACGACGGCACGGACACCATCGTCTTGGTCGACCCGCTGACAAACTCTTTTAGCGCGGCTTCGACACAGGTCGTGCTGGTCCCTGAGTACAGCAGTGCCAGCATCGCCGCGACAGGGCGAATCATCGCGACCCCTTGGAATGGCGATATCGGGGGCATCGCCGTGTTCTTGGTCAACGGGGTTTTGGCAAACAACGGCTCCATCGACGTCATTGGTGCAGGTTTCCGCGGCGGAATTCAGAAAGGGAACTCAGGCACCAACGGCTGCTCCATGCTGAACCCGCTCTCGAACTCGGCGGTAGACTTGGCGAATACCGCTCAAAAAGGTGAGGGCATCGTCTCTAGCCGTTACAATGACAACGCCCGAGCGCGCAGCAACGTCATCAACGGCGGAGGCGGAGGCGTATGCCACAACTCCAGTGGCGGCGGCGGCGGGCACGCGGGTGCCGGCGGCAAAGGTGGCCGCACTTGGCGTGGCGACCCGGATCTCGCAATTCCTGGCAACAACACCGGGCGCGATGTGGGCGGCTTCGGCGGCACAGCTCTCACCTACAATGTCACCCAGCGCCTAACCCTAGGTGGAGGTGGCGGCGCAGGCCAACAGAACAACAACATCGGAGGAACCGGCGCGTCCGGTGGTGGGATCATCTTCGTTCGCGCCGGCAGCGTCACGGGTACGGGCTTGTTCACAGCAGACGGCGTAGCTGGCAACCCCTCCACCGGCGGCGCCAACGACTCGGCTGGCGCTGCCGGTGCGGGCGGCAGCGTCGTGGTCCGCTCGGCGGGCGGGCTCGCTTGCACCACCGCTTCAGCTAGGGGCGGAATCGGCGGGTCGGTGAACTTCCAGGACCACGGACCCGGCGGCGGGGGCGGCGGCGGCTACGTGCTCTTTCAGAGCCAGACCGCAGTTTGCGCACGAGTCGTAACGGGCGGCGCGCCTGGAACCCAAACGGACTTGGCCGACTTCGCGGGACCGTCCTACGGCGCGACCGCTGGTAGCGCTGGGACAGACACCCTCTTAAGCTCCTCATTCCCAACGGATAGCGATGTTGATGGCATCCCCGACGTGGAAGAAGGCGCGACCGATACAGATGGCGACGGTGTGCCAAATTTTTTGGACGCCGATGACGATAACGACGGCCTGTTGACCTCAGTCGAAACCGATACGGACACCGACGGCGACGGTATCCCCAATCACTTGGACAAAGACAGCGACAACGACGGCATTCCCGACGTCGTCGAAGCCGGCGCGACCGACGGGGGCAACGGCGTTCTAGCGGGCTTTACCGATGCCAACGACGACGGCGTAGACGACACCCTGGCTGGCAGCCCAATCACTCCGCCAAATACCGATAGCGGCGGTCCCGCGGACTACCTCGACCTCGATAGCGATGGCGATGGCATCCCCGACGCCCAAGAGGTCGGCCTAGAAACAGACCCCAATGGCGACGTCTTGGGGTTCACCGACGCCAATGGCGATGGTCTGCTCGATGACTACCCGACGGATCAGCCCAACACTGACAACGCGGGCGCACCTGACTTCCTGGATACTGACTCGGACGGCGATGGCTTGCTCGACGGCCTTGAAGCCTTCGACACGGACGGCGACGGGACACAAAACCTCATCGCCATTGGTAACGACCACGATTCCGACGGTATTGACGACCAGTTCGACGGCAGCTGCCCCGGCGGCGGCGGCTGCATGGGCGGCGGAAATACCATCGACCTCGGCAACCTGACCGCGGCGCAGGACGCCGATCAGAACGGCACCGGCGACTGGCTAGAGGTTTGCGTAGACGGCTACGTCACCGGTGCAGAAGCCTGTGACGACGGCGACAACGACAACGACAACGAGTGCGCGAACAGTTGCCTGCTGAACCTCGGTGAGACGTGCGGCATGAACGGCGAGTGTGTCTCGGCGTTTTGCGATGGCAACGTCTGCAGCGCCTGTACAGATGACGTCTCTGGCGGGACTGACACGGGCTGCGCGATGGGCTCCCCCGTCTGCCGAGACAATGGCGGCTTGAACACATGCACTACGTGCGCCGACACGGCGATGGGCGCGGGTATCGACGAAGGCTGCGCTGGAGGTGCACCTCAATGTGATGAGGTGGCGAACGGAGGGCTGGGCAGCTGTGTAGGCTGTATGGCGGCGGCCGACTGCGACGACAGCAACGCCTGCACCGCCGACGCCTGCACCGCTGGCGCCTGCGCCAACACCAACGTGCCCGCTGGGAACGCCTGCTTAGACGGCGTTGTCGGCACCTGTGACGCTGCGCAAGTCTGCGTCCCAGACGGAGAATGCGCGACCAACGCGGACTGCGCGGCTCCGACTCCAGCTTGCAACACGGCTCTGCCTGCACCGATTTGTGTCACCTGCGTGGTCGACGCTGACTGCGCCGCTGGCGCCTGCACCGCGCAGAACACCTGCGTCGCTTGTGTCGATGACCAGGCTGGCGCGACTCTGGATCGCGGCTGCACTGGGGGCGCGCCGATGTGCCAGGTGCAAGGTGGCTCGCGCGTCTGCGTCGCCTGCCAAAATACCGCAGCAGCGGGCGCTGTCGACCTTGGATGCGGAGGCGCAACGCCGACCTGCGATACGTCGACTCCCGCCCGAGCCTGCGTGGACTGCACCGCGACCGCAGACTGCGCTGTGGGTGAAGTCTGTACTCCGGCGAAGACCTGCGCCCCCGCCTGCACGACCACACCGGACTGCGCCTCAACCCCAGCTACGCCGGCTTGCGACACGAACAATCTGTTCTGCGTTGAATGTGTACTGAACAGCGACTGCGCTCCCACCCAGGAATGCGCGGCTCAGACTTGCGGCGTGCCTGATACCGACGGTGACGGCGTCGCGGACGACGCTGATCCGGACAGCGACAACGACGGCATTCGCGACATCGACGAGCTTGGTGGCACTGATCGCAGCATTGACTCAGACAATGACGACGTCGCCGATTACGCCGATCCCGACTTCGTCGCCTGCACCGACGCCAACATGGACGGCGCCTGTGACACGCTGCCACCCAGCGTGGACTTCGACGGAGACGGCATTCCGAACCACTTGGATCTCGACGCCGATGGTGATGGCATCGTGGACCTTTGGGAGAATCGCGGAAGCGCTCTCGATACCAACCGCGACGGCCAAGTCGACAACGAAGTCGACGCTGACGGTGACGGCTTGCTCGCCGCTTTCGATGACAACGACACCGATGCCGCTATCATGACGACCCAGGCTCCAAAAAACAGAGATATGACTGGGGGCCCGGACCACTTGGATCTGGACGCCGACGGCGACGGCATCACCGACGTCGTAGAAGCCAACGGCGTAGACGCCGACGGCGATGGACGTCACGACGGAACGGACGGTGACGGCAACGGTATCGTAGCTGCTATTGACCCCGGCGAAGTGGGGGTAGCGTTATCTCCTCCCGACACCGACAATGACAATACAGTGGACGACACCGACGCAGGCGCCAAATTTGGCTTCGACTTTGAGGACGCGGACAGCGATGGCGACGGTATCGGTGACTACCCTGAAGGTTTTGACGTCAACGCAGACGGTGCGGCCGACGTGCCGAAGAGCAACGTCGACGCCAACGCGGACGGCATAGACGACGCGTTTGCACCCCCTGCGGGTACGCGGGCACCGCTGCCGGATCGCGATCTCGACACCAAGCCCGATTTTCGTGATGTGGACGATGACGCCGACGCCGTCGACACAGCCGACGAAATTGGCCCAGAGCCACAAAACCCAAGGGACTTAGACAACGACGGAACTCCTGATTATCTCGACCCCGACATGCAGACGCCAGTGGACGCAGGCATTGTCGACGCAGGAGCAGACGACGCAGGGGTTGTCGCGGACGCAGGGGTCGGCGATGCCGCCGTACCCGCGGCAGACGCAGGGACTCCCCCGGTCGACCCTGTTGCGCCTGACGCGAGCGCGGCAGATGCGGGGAGCGTGCCGCTTCAGCCGCCGCTGGGTCAGCCAGTGGGTCTCGCAGGCGGCGCAGGCTGCGCGACCGCGCCGAGTTCTGGTCCTCACAGCGGCTACTGGGCGCTCGCCCTACTGGGTCTCGTGCCGTTTCTAAGGCGCCGAAGGACCCAGGCGCTGCCGCTCCTCGCGTTGGCGCTACTGTTCACTCCAAACGACGCTCGCGCTCAGCAAGCTGGCTTCAACCTGAACCGCTATCGCCCCGCCGAGACGGCACACGACCAGTTTCAACTGAGCCGTCCAAACGACCTGGGGGATGGCAAGATCAGCGTTCAGCTGCTCCTAGACTACGCCAAAGACCCGTTGGTCATCGAGGCGCAGCAGGGGTCGGCCGATAGCGAGCTAGCGTCGGTCGTGGGCAACCAGTTCGCGGCTCACGGCACCTTCGCCTTGGGTTTGGGCAATCGCTTCGTGTTGTTCGCCGGGCTGCCCGTGAACTTGGTGATGAGCGGGGATGACAACCCCGCCACGGTCTCCGCCGATGGTGCCGCACCGGGTGATCCCTGGGTCGGCGCTCGCGTGCGACTCGTCGGCGAAAAGAACGACATCGCAGCGCTCGCGCTCCAAGCGGGCCTCACTATCCCGCTCGCGAACCTGGCGGACGATCAGCAGGCCTACGCGGGTGACAAGACCGTAACTGGTCACCCCGAGCTGCTATTCGAGCTGCGTCCAGGCGACGTCCGTATCACGGCGAACGTTGGTGCATTGGTGAAGAAAGCGACGACTCTGGTCGGCGCCAGCACCGGCAGCGAGTTCACCTACGGCCTGGGGTTCACCTTGACTCCATCGGAAGCGCTCGATCTCGTGGCCGAACTTCACGGCGGGAGCGCCTTCAGCCAGTTCTTCGAGCGTGAAGAGAGCCCGCTCGAGCTCCTGCTGGGCGGCAAATATCACGCGCAGTCCGGGATGACTTTCGGCCTCGCCGCAGGTCCAGGTTTAACGCGAGGCATCGGCTCACCCGATGTGCGGGTGGTTGGCATGGTCGGCTTCGCGACGCCCGACGAACCCGAGCCCGAACACGAACCTGAAGTTCCGACGGCCACGGATCGGGACAAGGACGGAATTCTGGATACGACGGACCGATGCCCCGACGAGCCAGAGGACAAGGACGAGTTTGAAGACAAGGACGGCTGTCCCGATCCCGACAACGATCAAGACAAGATCTTGGACACAGACGATAAGTGCCCGGGCGATCCCGAAGACAAAGATGGCTTCGAGGATGAAAATGGCTGCCCCGATCCCGACAATGACCAGGACAAGATCTTGGACGGAGACGACTCGTGCCCGAACGAGCCCGAAGACGTCGACACCTTCGAAGACGAGAACGGCTGCCCCGATCCCGACAATGACGGTGACGAAGTGCTCGACGTGGACGATGAGTGCCCGCTAGTTCCGGGCGCGAAGGACGCCAAGGGTTGCCCGAAGACGATTCGCGTCGAGAAGTCTCAAATCGTTATTCTGGACCGCGTCGAGTTCGCCACCGGCCGTGACAAGATCCTGGAACGCAGCTTCCCAATCCTTGAAGAGGTCCGCGCTGTGCTGAAGGCGACCCCAACATTGAAGCGCATGCGGGTTGAGGGCCACACCGACAGCCGCGGCAGTGACCCGATGAACCTAGATCTCAGCGTTCGTCGCTCGCGCAGCGTGATGCGCTGGCTCATCGAGGCCGGCATTGAAGCTGCGCGCGTGGAGGCCTATGGCTGCGGCGAGACCCGGCCCAGCGACACGAATGACACGGAAGCAGGTCGCCAGACCAACCGCCGCGTCGAGTTCCACGTCCTGGATCCGAACCCGGGTGAGCCCCGTTCCACTGAGGGCTGCGTTCGCGCGGAGTAAACGAACCTAAAACCCAAGAGGGACGGGCGGTGCGCGCAAGGTGCTCCGCCCGTTCTCTTTTGAGCAGGCGCCTTCAGCCAGTCTGTCCGGCTCTTCTTGGGATCCGTCCGGACCTGATCAGCGGATCGGGCACTCTATCAGCACCGTGCAGCCGCGCGCTGACGCTCAGCCCATCATCGCGCTGAGAGCACCTCGTGAACGCTCTGCGCAACGCAGTGCGACACAGGCGGGAGCACCGTGAGCAGTGGGTAACGCGCGAACGTCCCGCGGCGAACTTTGTTTAGGAACTCGCGGATGAAGTCCGAGCTGAGCAGTTCGATGGCGCACGCCATGCCCAGGTTCGCACGTTCAACCAAGAGCGCGTTCAAGCGCTGTTCGTGATCGTTCGCCTTGTACAACGCCAACACCGGCTTTGACAGCGCCACACATTCACTCAGCAAATTCGACCCTGCGGATGCAACCACCGCGTGGGAGGCCAAGAGACTGGCCACGAACGTGGACCGTCGAGTGTCTGGACACTCAAGACCTTGTGGAAGCGCAGCACCCGACTCTACGCCGGAGCGCGCGCTCCGGCCGCGAAAATGCTGTCCGCCAAAAAGCGACACCCGAGCGCCAAGCTGAAGCAGTCCCGTAACAGTAGCTTCCCCATTCGCGTCGCGAAAGTAGCACAATACGCTTAGCGGCCCATCGTCGGCCGGCGGAGAAGTGTAGTCCGCCGCAGGAAGATCGACCAAGTCAGGCCGCGCTATGCGAACGCTCCGGTCACGCGACGGCACGTCGGCGAAGTGTACCGCGATCTTGCGCGTTGCCCCTAAGCTTGAGCTCGCAACATTCAGGGACTCGCGAAGCAAGCTGCTCTTCGGCAACCCCTGAAACTCACCGTAGCGAAACACTAGGCCGTGCCCGATCGCGATGCTCGGCAGGCGAAGGCTGTGGGCCGCCAAGAGCGACGGCCCTTCTCCATCGGTGACTAACAGCCTCGCACCCAAGCTGCGCAGTTGGTCCCGTGCGCGCGGTACCTGCTTTAGCGTCCGGATTATCGCCGATGGTCCGGGGAGGATAGTGACCACCGAACGCACCTCTGGGTCTTCTTTAAGCGTCAGGAGCGCGTCCCCACCTGCAAACACCACGACGCGGTAACCCGCTTCGCGGAGGGCCGCGATCACCGGCTTCGAGCGCGACCCATGTCCGCGCCCGCGGCCGTGCACGAAGTAAGCAAGCGTCACCATTCTGCCCCGTACACTAACGATGAAAATCCAAGGGAAGCGAGTCCCGCATGCAGGTGCTTTTCACGCTCCTTGGGGGCCGGAAACGCATCGGAAGGCCCGGACCGTCTGTGTTTCTCGTCCCTGGTTAAAACTTTCGTAGCGTCTACGACGACTTTTCACACTTCGTGAGGTGGCAGTTGGAGGCTAGTGGGCTAGGTATGCGCCCATGAGACCCGCCGGCTGGGCGCTCGCTGGCGGCTCAGGCGCTCCGGTCCGGAGCTTCAACATTCCAAGTGCCCAGGTGACTAAGATGACCATTCGATTCCGCATTATCCCCCTGATCGTCGCCACCGGCGGTACGGCCTGGGCTCAACCCGCAAGCCCAGCTTCTACCCCCGCTACAGGAGCGGTGGACACGCCTCCGGCAACGGCCCCCGAGGTGCCACTCGCAAAGGCCGATACGGCAAAGAACGACGACGTCTCAGAGAAGCTCAGGGCGGTACTGGCGCGGCCTGGAGGACTGACCGCGAAACAGGCCGCCGCGCGCGCCGCTGACACCAGCTTCGATGCCAGAGCGAAGGCTAGCCAGGTCTCCTCGGCTAAATCACGAATCACTCAGGTCCTGTATCGGGCCGCGCCGCAGCTCACTTTGAGCGCGCGCTACACTCGCTTGTCTCCACTGGATCCAGTGAGCTTCGGGGGCGGCGATGGGGGCTCACTGGTCGGTACCGATGCGCCCCCTGGTCTCATTCCAGCTGGAGCGCCCTTAATCGCCCTCCCCAACACACCCGTTGAGTTCCCGATTCCGGAGAACAACTACTACCTGAACGCCAACCTGACGATCCCTCTGAGCGACTACATTCTGGCGACCGGGGCCTCGCTCGACGCAGCAGAGGCCAACCAGCGCGCGGCCGAGCTGAATGAGGGCTCCGCGAGAGCAGTCGCTGCCGCCAATGCGAAGATCGCCTACTACAACTGGGTTCAGCGAAAACTTGAAACCATCGTGGCTCAGCAATCGCTAGACCAGGCGAAGGCGCAGCTCGACCGCGTCGAAGTCTATTTCAGCGCGGGCAGGGTCGCGGAAGCAGATGTCGCGGCGAGTCGCGCGTTCATGGCCAGCGCTGAGCTGACAGCGCAACGCAGCCAGACGCAATCCCGGATAGCCGAGCAGCAGCTCCGCCTGATGATGCACGAGGGGTCTCGGCAATATGAAGTCGGCGAGGACCTCTTGGCGCCCTTCCCCCAAGCCATCGAAGCGAGCGAGCTGGAGGCCCTCTACCGCGAGGCGGACGCCAAGCGTCTTGAGATGCGTGCCCTTGACGAAACAGCAAGGTACTTGCAGCGAACTCAAGACGTACAAACAGCCAACAGCTACCCGCGCCTTGAAGCCTTCGGCAACCTCACCTTCGCCAACCCGAACCAGCGAGTCTTTCCGCAGGAAGAGGTCTGGCGAAGCACCTGGGATGTCGGCGCACAGCTCGTTTGGTCGATCAATGAGTTCGGTTCGACCCGTGCGTCCGCGTCGCAGACCCAGGCTCAGCGTGACGAAATCTTAGCCCAGCGCGCGACGTTCGCCGATGCCGTCAAGAGTGAGGTCTTCGCGGCTTATCAAAACCTGAATGACGCTCGCGCGGCCCTTGAAACCACCCAACGCGGAGTCGATTCGGCTGAGTCTGCCCACCGCTCCAGACGGATCATGCATGAGAACGGGCGCGCCACGAACTTGGAGCTGATGGAAACCGAGACTCAGCTGCTCCAGGCACGCCTTGAGTGGATAAATGCGCACGTGCGACTGCGTATCGGCCGGGTGCAGCTGGATCACGCGGTCGGCCGCGATGTCCCGACTGGAAACTAGGGAGTAGGCAGCCTTTTGGTACCGAGGGAGTCGCGCGCAGCGGCGCGATCCCCTCGGGGATCCTGTTACGCAGCCTTGGCTTTGGACGGGTGAGCGCCCGTCGGTGGGGTTTCACCTGCGGCGTTGGACGCCCTCTGCGATAACACCTGGCGCTTCGCCGAAGCACGCGTGGTGTGAGACATGAAGTCGTGCACGTCAATCATGTCACGCGGGGTCTGCCCCGCGCTCATCAAGCGCTCCGCCACCTGGCGCGCCAACGAAAGACTCTCAGCGTAGGCACGCCCACTGGGTCGTCCGAGCCTCAGCCGATACTGCACCGACTTCGCTTGCTCACGGAAGCTGCCCGGGCGCACCACCACATGGTCGCCGGGATGCACCAGCGACGAAATGCTCGTCGCTAGTTGCCACCCTGCGGGGATCTCGTGAGCGTCCTCGTAGGCTCGCAGAAAGTCGTCGAAACGAAGCTCGTAGTCCCCTTCTCCGTAGAGCATTTGGAAGACTGCGGCGTCGAGCACGGTCAGCTTGTCAACGTCGTCGAAAGGAACCGCTCGCGACTCCTTCGCCGGGACCAACTCAGTCTTGCGAAGCACTGCCGCAATCGCCCCCCAAACAGAGCCGGGCGGTTCGCTAGCAATCTCCTCCAGCTTCTCGCGTGTCAGCTCAGTCTTGGCCAGCTCCAGAGCGGGTGCTCGGTGCCGCTTCAGCGAAGACTTGGACCCTTCCCCGCGCACTGAATTCAACCACTCCGGATCGGCAAAACCCTTGGGATAGTCTCCCCGAAAGATACCGATCTGCTCGGTCACCGTCATGGCATCGGGATCGGCCGAAGCTGAGGGCTTCTGCTCTATCATGCCTCCCAGCTCGACCAGGAGGCGCTGCGCTAGGTCGCGCATTTCATCGGTGACGTCCGTGATGGGGAGCATCATCCCGCAGAACTCTTCGCCAAAGACTCTCAGTTGGCCGTCCTGAAACAAGTAGCCACGCTTGTTGTCATGCGCCCAGCCGAGCAGTGCCAAACCCCAGTGCTTTCGCTTGTCGTGCTTGTAGAGCGTGGGAAAAGGAAAACCGGTTTCGGTAAAGGCACTCATTGAAACATCCTTTCAAGACCATCCAGTAACAGGCGCGGCGACACCGCGAACTCGGAAACTCTGCGGACGCCAGCTCCTTGGACGGGCCGCGAAGTAGCGCCGCCACATCAACACAGGCACCCTACCACACGCGATCGCCTTGAGCAAAGGCCCAGAAAATTTGTAAGCGAAAATCGGGCCAACTATCGCGATTTGCCAGGGTTTTTTCACCGACAACCGGACGCTGTCTGACCCACTAGCCTCTTTCGGCTCCGAGGCCGCGCTAGCTACTGCGCATGCGAGCATGCATTACGTCCGTTCGTTGAAACCCAGTCGCCCTTGCAGTTGTATTCCGAGGCCACAACGGATGGCGCCGCGGCTTACTCCAGCGGGCCTTTAAGCCTGAAACAATTCGGAAATGCCCCGGTAACCCCAGGAGCGCCAACCTCAAGTTAGGATCCGCTTCAAGCTTCGTCCCCGATCGTCGTTTGTAGGCCTGAATCGTTATGACCCTCTCCGCACCCGCAACGAAGAACAGCGCGTCCACGTCGATTGCTGAAGCCGCCGAAGGGTTCGCAGGTCACGTACAAGTGGCCTCCCTCGCCGACGTCGTTCAGTTGCGGTGCCTGAGCAACAAGCGCGCGTCGATGCGCGTCCAATGCGACGGCAAGGTCGGGCTGCTGTTCTTCGATCGCGGCCAGCTGGTACACGCGATGATCGAAGGAGAACACCAGGCAGCTGGCGTCGAAGCAGCGCTTGAAATATTGAGCTGGCCCTACGGGATCTTCGACTCGCCTGAGCTAGTTTGGCCGAATGCCCCTGAGTTGCAGACCAGCTGGCAGCACTTGCTACTGATGGGAGCGCAACGCTTAGATGAACGGCGACGGGGGGAGACCCAAACTTTGGACGCAAAACCCAGAAACACCCAGTCCGACAAGAGCCAAATGGTGTCGATTCCCGCGGAGCGGCGCTTGAATTTTCAGGAGAAGTCGAGAGTGAACCATCCCATTAACGATCGAACCAATCTGGCTGAGGGCCCAAGCTCCGGCTCCAGCGTCCGGCCAGATGAGCTGCTCGACAATGCCTCCAACTCAGACGTCCCAACATCCCGCACCGCGCAAAAAGCTGCCCTGACTCCGCCCTCTTTCACGCCGAAGCCCACCTTAGACAGCGGGACGCTGCGCGCTCCGTCGCGGGCCGCCGTAGTCCGAAGGCCCGAGTCCGACCCCACGGCAACGCTCTTTGCTCAGGCCGACTATGCTGTCCGCCTAGACCGCGCTGGGCGGGTTCTTTGGTCTCACCGCGACAATGAGGAGCTGGTTGGCCAAGCCGCGTATCTAGCCCGCATACTGGACCTGATCGCGGACGAACTGGCAGCGGGTCAGCTGCAGTCGTTCGAATGCGACCTAGGGGACCGACGACTGTTCATGTACTCCGAAACCAAGGAGGTATTCATGGCTCTACTACTCCCCACCACGACGAATACGACCGCCTTTCGCGCTCAGCTGAATGCTGGGCCGCCGCCTTCATCCCGATCTGACCAGGGAGGACTCTAGTCGTGTCCAAGTGGAAGGGAATTTCGCGTCTGTTCTGGCTCCCCGCAGAGCTAGAAGACGAACAGTCAGATCCGACTCGGTCGCCAGGTTCGACTCCCCCAGAAGCGCAGGCAACTGCCGCAGGAGCAGCGTCCAATACCTTGAGTCAACGCAATCAGCGCATCACAAACGCTTTGCGTTGCATGAGAGACGTTGAAGGCGTGGTGGGCGGCCTTGCCGTGGGGCCCGAGGGCTCACTCGTCGTCCACGACCTGTTCCCCAAGCTGGGGCCGGATATCGCCAGTCGGTTAGCAGCGCGTTTGCGCCAGCTTCACGAAGCCCTGATCCTGCACGGAGGTAAGGTGGGCTCCCTCGACCTGCGGTTCGACCAACTTCGAGTCCAGGTCGCACCTATCAAGCACGGGATGGTGGCGGTGTTGGTCGAGCACGCGACGAACTCCCCGGCCCTCAGCATGGCCCTCGAGATCGCGGCTAATCGCATTCAGGCCGAGCTCGCTTTAGGCGGCGCTCACCCGGCGTAAGGCCCGCATTCACTTCCAATCAAATAGGACAATCAGCATGAGTACCCGATTGCGCGGTCGGCCGGGCCCGGCCCTGACCCTAGGCATCCCAGTTTTGGCGGCGGCAGCGCTTAGCTTCGTCGTGGTGAGGTACGTGCTCCCGCAATTTCAAGCGAAACCCGGGATCGAGTCGCCCATGGCCGCTGCTGGGAAAACGATTCGTGCGGATTCCAAGGTTGCTATTCGCGTCGCCGGCGATCCTTGGTCCGGATACAGCACCTTCCGCAACGAGCCGCGTCTAACGGCTTCATTGCAGCAAGCGGGCATTGAGCTGAAGTACCTGGATGAAGAGCGCTTCTACGACCAAAATGAACGCATGAAGGCCCTCGCTTCGGGCGAGATCGACCTTGCCCTGACGACGTTGGACGCGTTTCTCCAACACGGCTCAAACCACCTGGTTGAGGGACAGTTTCCTGGGGTTATCGTCTTCGGGATCGATGAATCTGCGGGCGGTGATGCAATTTTCTTGGGTAAGACCAAGAAGAGCTTCGATGACATCGCCCCAACGGATCGCGTCTGTTATGCCCAGGGCACACCCAGCGAGCACCTGTGGGACTTCAGCAGCTTGGCCTTCGCCGGCATCGGC
>JBDKJZ010000086.1:0-13586 GCA_039796375.1 Pseudomonadota bacterium | reverse complement strand
GTCGGCGAGTACCTTGCCGGATGCGTTCGCGGCACGTTGGAGAAAGCGCGCTTGGTGGCGACGGACATCGACGCTATCGTTTTTTTTAGCTCGACGCTCGACGCCTACAACGAAGCCGACGACCTGGCTCGCGCTGCCGCCGATCTGGGGCTGACGAACGCGCTGCCACTGGGGCTGACGCTGGGCCAATGCACCAACTATTCGACAGCCTTGGTCGTCGCGCGCGGCTTGATCGAGTCTTCGGGGCTGAGCACTGTCCTGTTGCTGGGTAGCGACCGTCTCGACGAAGGCCGAGCGAGCCGTGTATTCGCCGAACGCATCTCAGTCTACAGCGATGGCGTCGTGAGCTGTATCGTGACCCGCGAACCGCGCACTGGCTTCCAGATCGGGCAGATTCAGCACCAGTTTCTGCCCGCCATCAGTCGCCTAGACGCGCGCCGCGATTTTTTGGCCTTTCTACAGATGTTCTCGACGGGCATGCGGGAAGCGAGCCGAAAGCTATGCCTAAAGGCGGGGCTCACTGCGGACGCTTATACCCGCCTCATTCCGGCGAATCTGAACATTTCGGTACTGCGCAACTTCGCGGAGCTGGTGGGCGTGCCGTTCGAACGCATGTACACCGATAATGTCGGAAAGTACGGACACACGTTTGCCTACGACCAGCTGATCTCCCTCGAGACGCTGTTGGCGGAACAACGCGTAGAGTCAGGCCAACGCTTCATGCTCGTTGGCGTGGGCGGCAATTACCTGTTCAGTGCTTTGGACTGCAGCGTTTGCTGAATGCGCGTGACCAGAACGGTCGCTGGCGAAGCCCCGGCACACCTGAGCCGCTGCGACGCAGGCGAGATGGTGATGAAAACCCCGCC
Source organism: Pseudomonadota bacterium (assembly GCA_039796375.1). Classification (GTDB taxonomy): domain Bacteria; phylum Myxococcota_A; class Polyangia; order Polyangiales; family Polyangiaceae; genus SZUA-265. The sequence continues at coordinate 12,720 of JBDKJZ010000086.1, read as the reverse complement.
AACTACGCCCCGAGAAGTCGTCCAAGCCGAGCTCGCTCCGCATGACGTGTTGCCCGGCTTTGGCGAAGTCATTTGCGTCGATTAATCCCAGCAGGTGGTACAGGGGTGTGGCCTGCGGAAAGCTCGACAGCCAGAACCTGGCCGTCGTGCCGTTGCCGCTGGTTTCCGAGAGTAGCCATTGCGCCGCCAGTTCAGCGCTGCCAGCCAGGCGATCGTGAGCCCGGACTCTGGCCCAGCGGAACGATCCTTCGACCTCGCGCGCAACGCTGCAGCGCCGTTCGAGCGCGGGTAGTCCGAGCGCTAAGGTCTCGGCCGACGTGACAGCGGCAGCGGAGCAAAGACGCTCGCTGCTGTGGTTGGTCGTGACGTTGAGGGGGGCCAGACTGAGCGGCGCGTTCGCCGGGATGAGCACGACGTAGTCGAACCCTAACGCTGCAACGCCTGCACGAAACTGTGGACAGCGACCGTAGTCGCTTCCGGCGACGACGGTGCCGACACCGAGCTTCCAACTTGCCGCTCGTTCCAGCAGCTCAAGTCCTAGCTGCCAGCGCTCGCGAAAGGTGACGGTCGCCGGCACCTGGCATTCGTCACGCCGCGCCGAGTCGGCCGCCCACTTCTTGGGCATGAACAGCTGCGCGCCAACACAGGCTGCCTTGGCACCCACCACGAGTTGCAGGGTCGTCGCCATCTGGCAGTTTTCGAGCCGCGTGCCGGAGTATTGGCGGGCAACCGCCGGCGAATGCTCGCCGCGCTTTCTAACGGCGCAGTCACCGATGACATAGACTCCGGGCCCAGCGCCGGTCAGCACGTGACGCGCCAAGCGTGCGTAGACGATGGACTCGTCCCAATCCGCAAGGGCAAGCGCGCGCTGCATGCGTTGTCGCATGGCGTTGCCGGCTTCGCCGTTGCCGGCGAGATACTGGGCAATACGCTCGACGGTGCGCCGTTCTGGGCAAAGCAGCAACCCTACCACATAGGTCTCGATCGCCTGACGCCGCTCGCGCCGCCCCAGACCCTCGAAGAGCGTTTCCAGCAGTGCCCGTGCCGTGTCTCCCGAGGCCTTCGAGCCAAACCGCAGCTTAGGCATGGGCGATGGCCGGCTGCTGAGCCCCTGCTCGGAGCTCATTCGAGCTCGACCGTCCGGCAGCAGAATTTGTTCTGTATCGAAAGAGACCATCAGATTACCAAAGGGCCCACGTACCACCCAGTCCACAGCCACCTACCGGTACGGTAACTTGCGCAGACGATTCAGCGCAAGTCGAATTGTTGTTGGCGGCGTGATGTCGTGCTTCGAACTTCCGACTTAATGCGGGTGCTGGATTCGCGCACTCTCTGTGGTGCGAGTTGTGGCGCGCGCTTCGTCGAAGGGGACGCCATGCCCCATCCCCGAGTGCCGCAAGCGGTGGTACGAAGCATGTCCTGTAAGGCCTGGGTGCCGGGTGGCTCGCGCGGGCGCGTTCGGAAGTGAGGAGAACATGGGTGTATCAACAGAGACGGTTGGAGACTTCGCGCAGGGCGTACAAAGCGGGCGGATCCGCTTCGTGGAGGGCCCGGCCGAACTGGCGCGATTGCCCGGGGAATATCGTGAACTAGTCGTTCGTCAAATGATGGTTCACACGGAGGGCGAGCTCTCGGGTGCTGATGATTACATTCATCTCTTCTACCCGATGACTCCTTCTCCTTACGAGAAGCAGGTTTGTTGTGAACGCGCGGCCGAGGAGGTTGACCACTACAGGAAGGGCTCAAAGATTCTGATGGCGTTGGGTCAAGACACCGCGTTCATGGTCGAGACGCCTCTGCAGGAGAGAAACCTGTACGCTACCGAGGCCGTCAAAGAGATCGATACCTGGATCGAACGCGGACTTTTTTCGTTTCTTGGCGAAGCTGCGGTGCTGGACGTCCTGAATGAGATGGCGGAGAGCAGCTACAAGCCGGTCGCCGATATGTGCCCGACGGTGATTCAAGAGGAACGCGTGCACGTGGCCCACGGCAAGCGAATCGTACGCGAATTCTGCCGTACCGAGGCGGGCCGGCAGGAAGCACAGCAAGCGCTGCTGCGCTGGTGGCCGGTGGCTTTGGATACGTTTGGCCGCAGTGACTCTCGGCGCTCCCAGCTCTACGTCAAGTGGCGCTTGCGCAAGTATTCGAACGAGGAGGCGCGGCGCCGCTACATCGAGGCCACCGTGCCGAAGATCGAGGCCCTGGGGCTCAGCGTCCCGGAGCACCACCTGAATCGCAAATTTCTCTGAGGAGCACCCGTGACCACAAAAACGACTCGTTTGGCGTCAGCGACGCCGTTCAGTGCTGCTGACAGCGTACTGCTGCAGGCGCTCGGCGGTGACACTCGCTACCTGGCGCGCTATCGCGCGGTGACGACCCTGTCACGCCGAGTGCGGGCCTCTGAATACCTACTCACCAATGCTTGCAACATTCGGTGTCGGGGTTGCTGGTTCTTCGAGAACGAGTTCGATACGAAAACGAAAGACCTGACTTCTGAACCGGCGCTACGCGACTTCGTTCGACGTGAACGTGAGCGCGGTATCAACTACGCGCTCATCATCGGCGGCGAGCCGACGCTCATCCCCAAGCGGGTGGCAGTGTTCGTCGAAGGAATGAGCTACGTGACCATCTCGACCAACGGGCTCAAACCCATGCCGCAAGCGGGCTTCGAAGATATCGCGGTGCAAATCTCGCTGTTCGGTGGCGGAAAGTTGGACGATGAACTGCGCGCGATCAAGCCAGGGGGCGAGCGGTTCAGTGGCTTGTTCGAAACTGCTTTGCGCAACTACAAGAATGACCCTCGCGCATGCTTTGTGTTCGCCATTACCGAAGATGGTATCGAGTACATCGAAGAAAGTGTGCGCCGTATTCAGGACAACGGCAATCGTGTGTCCTTCAATTTCTACAGCAAGTACGGCAGTAGCGACCCGCTGCGAATCGAGAGTGCCGATCGCCTGCTGGACGTCGCGCTGAACACGAAGGCGCTCTATCCGGAGACGCTGCTGAGTCACCCGTACTTCGTCAGGGCGATCATTACCGGCTCCTCGCATTGGGGAAAGTTTGGCTACGACGTGTGCCCCAGCATCAGCGTCGACAATCCGGTACATGCCGAGCGGTTGAAGGGAGAGGCTGTCTTGCCTCTCTTCAACGCCTACGCTGCGGACTGCAAGACCCTGAATTTTTGTTGCACCTCCGGGCACTGTGAAGACTGTCGGGACAGTCAAGCCGTGCTCAGTTGGTTGCAGGTCAGTATGTTTCGCTTCCGCGAGACGCCTGAGCTGTTCAAGACCTGGATTGAGATCGCCGAGAGCTACTGGAAGCAGTTCATCTGGGCATCGGAGGGGCGACAGCCTGCTGGGCGTGACCCCCAGGTCGATCGGAGAGCGCTGCCGCTGGTGTCGACACCGAGCGCGTAGCTTTCGCCATTTTTTAGTACGAAGGAATCCAACGATGAACGCATATCCTGAGCCACTAGAGCCGCATGTTGTACGAACACCGGAAGAGTTTCAGCTCATGCCTGACGAGTACAAGGAACTCGTGATTCACCAAATGAAGGTGCACACGGAAGGCGAGGCTACGGGGTCAGACGACTACTCCCAGATCTTCTACCCCATGACCAAGGACCCTTACGAGAAGATGGTGTGCTGTAAGCTCGCCGCGGAGGAGATGGGGCACCATCTGCGCGGGCTTGAGTTGCTGGCGGCGCTAGGCGTGGACGTCTTATACATGGCCAAGCAGGACATGCGTGACCGCAAGTTGTTCGACAACGAGGTGGTGAAGCACATCGATTCGTGGGCCCAGCGAGGCTTTTTCGCGTTCATCTCTGAGGCGGCTGCGGGCGCGCAAATCGAGGAATTTATGCAGTCGAGCTACAAGCCGATCGCGGACATGGCGGTAGACATCGTCCGAGAAGAGAAGGGCCATGTCGCTCACGGCCACCGCATCATTCTGAATTTGTGCAAGACGCCAGCTGGCAAGGCCGAAGCTCAAGAGGCGTTGAATCGCATGTGGCCAGCCACGCTGGACCTGTTCGGCAAGAGCTCGTCGACTCGCTCCGTCGCCTACGTTCGTTGGGGTCTGCGCCGACTTCGCAACGGCGATGCGCGGACACGCTTTGCGCGCGAAACGAGGCCCAAGCTCGAGGAACTAGGACTGAAAGTTCCAGACGACCTGGTCAACCGAAAGTTTCTGTGACGGCTGAGGGTAGGGCGCAACTTGCGGGAGAGATGATGGCGTCGCAGTCGGACGTGTACGTGACCGGCTTGGCCTATCGGCTTGGTCGCGACCTGCCGATCGAGCAGGTACTGGCGGGGCGGGTCTCGCCAGATCTCCTGGACCGGTTGCACGGCGTGGGGTTCCGTCGTTGTGCGGTGTCCAGTGTCAGTGCGCTGCAGTTGGCGAAAGATGCGGCGGCGGCTGCGCTCGAGGCCGGTGCGCTGCACCCGTCGTCGGTGGGGGCGGTCGTCTATGCCACGTGCAGCTTCTGGGATGAGCAGGTTGGCCAGCTCAGCGCGGCGCGGGTGCGCAGCGAGGTGCTGGCTCCGCTGGGCTTGGGTCGGGTTGAGCTATGGGGCGTTGGCTTGGCCGAATCTGGCAACCTGGCCAGCGCCCTGCGCGTTGCACGCAATTTGCTGCGCGTCGATGCTACCGGTGCGGTGCTGGTCGTGACCACCGATAAGGTTCCCGCGCGCGAATGCGAATATCGAGCCATGCCTAACGCGGTGGCCGTCAACAGCGACGCAGCCGCGGCCTGCATCGTGACCAGCGAAGCGGGGCATGGCTTCGTGTTGGAGGACGTGGCCCAAGTGTCCAGCCCACGCATGACGAGCCACGCGAAAGGCAACGGTTTCGCGAAGCACCTGGAGGTCATCGCTGGCGTGCGGGGTAGCGTGGGCGCGGTGCTACAGCGCCTCGGGTTGTCGCCGAGCAACTTCCGGTGGCTGATCACCAACAACTACGGCATTCCAACCTTGGACGGCTTCGCGAACGCCGTCGGCTTTGAGCGCGAGCGGCTCTACCTGAGCAACGTGCCGCGCTTCGCTCATGCGTTTTCAGCGGACAACCTGATCAACCTGGCCGACGCCGTCGCGGAGGGCCGGCTCTCGGCTGCGGAGCGCGTGCTGACGCTTTCCACCGGACCGCTGACTTGGGGGGCCGCGAGCCTACGCCGATGTTGAGTGGGAAGCTCCCGGCAATCGGAGTGCGAGGCTTCGCGCTGACGGAGGAGCCGTCCGGAAGCGCGCCAGCCCTTGAGCTGCTGGGGCGGGCTCTCGACCAAACCCTCGCAGAAGTCGCGCCGGCAGGTGACGTTGGGCTCCTGCTGTTCTCCGGTTTCGCGTTTTCGGGGCCGCGTGCGGATGCACCCTGGCCCGGGGCCGAAAGCGCGTTGTTGGACAACGAGCTTTCGGCAACGATCTCACGCGATGTGCTCAACGCCAGGGGCTTGGCTGCCGTGCAGCCCCACGGCGTGTGGTTGGTCGAACAGCTACCCCTGACGAGCGCTTTGCGCGTGGCCAGAGGTTTCATGCTGGGCGAGGGTCTGGCTCGCGTGCTGGTGGTGACGTGCGATGGCGGCTGGAGCGGGACCCGTGGCCCGACTTGCGCCGCCAGCTGTCTGCTCAGCTTGGATGTCGCCAGCGGGGTACGTCTGGGGAGCGCGCGAGAGCGAGGTCCCGCTTCGGACCCGCCAGACCCGGACCTCACTCTGATCGCTAGCCGCGAGAGTTGGGCAGCGCGCGTCCGGGAGCTGGCGCGCTGGATGCACGCGCCGTTCGACGTCGAGCAACCGACCTGTGAGCTGACCGAGGGTGATGGGGACCTATGGCGCACGGCAGCTTTCGAGCGCGACGCAGTAGTCGTACCGTCCTTGCGAGCAGGTAGCCCGTGGCAATGATGCGTGCCGTCGTAGTCGACAGCGTGCGCACCGGTATCGCGCGCGCATTTCAAGGTGACCTGCGAACGACTCGCTCGGATGACCTGGCCGCGCATTGCTTCGATGCGCTTCTGGAGCGCAATCCTGGCTTACCCGCGCTAAGTATCGACGACTGCATCGTGGGTTGTGCGTTTCCAGAAGGGACACAGGGACTCAACCTCGCGAAGAACGTGGCCGTGCTGTCGAAGCTGGGCGAGACGGTACCGGGATGTACGATCAGTCGCTATTGCGCCTCGGGCCTGGACGCCGTGGCTTTCGCTGCCAGTCGCGTTGTGAGTGGGCATGCCGAAGGCATCATCGTCGGTGGGGTGGAGTCCGTATCGCTGACGCTGCGCACGTTGAACACTGTCGGCTTGTTCAACCCGCGCATCGCGCGCAAATCACCCGCGTCCTACTTGCAGATGAACGTGGCCGAGCCCGGCGTTCCGTTCTGGAAGCAGGCCTTCCGCTCCATGGGCGCCACCGCTGAAATTCTGGCAGAGCGCTACGGCATCCCTCGCGAAGAACAGGATGCGTATGCGGTTGCCAGTCAGGAGCGGACCGCCACGGCCCAGCGGCAATGCCGCTTCGAGGCTGAAATCGTGCCCTTCAATGCAGAGGCTAACGACGGGGCGACGCTCGAGGTCGTGCGCGTGGCGTCGGACTCTTGCGCGCGCCCGGACACCACGGCCGCCGTGTTGGCTGCTCTGGAGCCCGCATTCCGCCAGGACGGAACGGTGACGGCGGGCAACGCCGCCCCTGCTGCGGACGGGGCTGCGGCCTGCTTGGTCGTGAGCGAAGCGCTTGCGCTGCGGCACCAGCTGCAGCGACTGGGCTACTTTTTGGGTTATGCGACGGTAGCGTGTGAACCCGCCTTAATGGGTTCCGGTCCGGCACGCGCCATACCGAAGCTGCTGGCGGCACACAACCTCCGCCTTGAGCAGATCGATCTACTGGAAGTCAACGAAGCCTTCGCGGTGCAGGTCGTCTACTGCTTGAGAACGCTAGGCTTGGGACTGGAGCGAACCAACGTCAACGGTGGCGCCATCAGCGTAGGGCACCCGTTTGGCATGACGGGGGTACGCTTGGTGGGACAGCTGCTGCGAGAGCTGCGGCGTCGTGGCGGGCGCTTTGGAGTCGTCGCCATGTGTGTCGGCGGCGGCATGGGTGTGGCGGCATTGTTGGAGGCTGCGGAATGATCGTCGATTGGAAAGCAGAGAGCGCTGCGGCCGTGCAGGTCGGCAGTCGAGCCACGAGCTCGACCGACTTTCTCGACGCTGTCCACCCAGATGTTTCGGCCTTTGCGCGTGCGCGCGCAGCGGGAGCGCAGGGCAGCGACGCGTTGCAGCGCTTGTTCGCGGCCGTTCGCGATGAGCTCAGGTACGATCCCTTCGTCGACTACGGGGATCCTGAGTGTTACCGAGCTAGCTCCGTGTTGCGGGCGGGGCGTGGGTTTTGTATCGGCAAGGCCGCCGTGTTGGCCGCCTGTGCTAGGGTCGTGGGCTTGCCGTCGCTGCTTGGCTTCGCGGACGTGCGCAACCACCTGGCAACACCCAAACTGCTCGAACTAATCGGCGGCGACATGGTGGTCTGGCACGGCTACGCCGTAGTGTTGGTCAACGGTCGTTGGGTCGAGCTGAGCCCTGCGTTCGATAGGCAGACGTGCGAGCGGCTCGAAACCGTCGTGGTGGACTTCAACGGCAACGACCATGCCTTGCTGCAGCCGGTAGATGTTCACGGCAAGCGACACATGGAATACGTGCGGCAGCGCGGCGTTTTTAGTGAAGTGCCGTTCGAACTCCTGTCCAAGGAGCTACTCCTGGAGTACCCGCGCATCCGTGCGCTCGTCGAAACTCGAAACACTCGAATGCGGCACGGTTCTGTCTGAACGTGTCGAACTGCAAAAGGAAATGAACATGCCGCTAGAAGCTCAGGTGAAAAGGATCGTGATCGAACAACTGCGTCTAGATAGAAGCGACGTGGAACGGGAGGACTCATTTTCGAATCTGGGGGCTGACTCTCTGGACCTGGCAGAGTTGCTCATGCGTGTGGAACAGACGTTCGAGCTGAGAATACCGGCGGACTCCGCGCGTGAGCTGCGCTCGGTCGGTAGCCTGATCGACTATGTTGCTTCGGTCGCGACGCGATGAACGCCAGCGTGCCCTCCCAGGCTCCGGCGGCCACGGTTCCCGTTTGGCAGCCTGCGACGGGCAGGCGGGTGGTGGTGACCGCGGTCTCGTGCGTCACCTCCGTAGGTGGCGATGCTGTTAGCACTTTTGCGAGTTTGCTAGCCGGTCGCTCGGGAATTCGGGAGATTTCTTACTTTGACACGGCTGACTATGATTGCCGTGTTGCGGGGGAGATGCGCGATTTCGACGTCGGTCCGTACGTCAATGCCAAAGACGTTCGCCGTATGGACAAGTTCGTCCAGTTCGCGATTGCCTGCTCGGACATGGCCCTGCGGGACTCGGGGCTAGACTTCGAACGCACGGGTCACCATCGTGTCGGTGTCAGCATCGGTACGGGGATCGGCGGCCTCCGCGTGATCGAGGAGCAGACACAGAAGCTGCAGGAGCGCGGACCGCGAGGTGTGAGTCCGTTCGTCGTGCCCATGATGCTAGGCAGCATCGCCAACGGTCACGTCGCGATTCGTCACCAACTACGCGGTCCGAACCTACACGTGTCCACTGCCTGCGCGACAGGATCTCAGGCAATCGGCGAGGCCGCCTGCGCTATTCAACGCGGCGATGCGGATGTCATGCTGGCAGGCGCGGCGGAGTCGCCGATTACCCCCCTCTTCGTCGCGGGCTTCGGGGCCGCCCGCGCCTTGACGACCAGGAATGCCGAGCCCAGCGCTGCCAGTCGGCCGTTTGACAGTCAGCGAGATGGCTTTGTCATGGGGGAGGGTGCCGCGCTGCTCGTCTTGGAGTCGGAGGAGCACGCCAGGCGTCGCGGGGCCGATATTTGGGGCGAGCTGGCTGGCTATGGCGTTTCGAACGACGCTTTTCACGTCACAGCGCCTCACGCTAGCGGCCTGGGAGCCCAGCAGGCGATGAGAATGGCGCTCGGTCGGGCCGCCATGACGCCGGAGGACATCGGGTACATCAACGCGCACGGAACCGCGACAATCTTGGGCGACGCGGCTGAAACGCAGGCGGTTCAGGCTGTCTTTGGCAACCATGCCCTGGACGGAGGTCTCTGGCTTTCGGCTACTAAATCGATGATTGGTCACCTGCTTGGCGCTTCGGGCGCGGTGGAGGCCGTGGTCAGCTTGATGTCGCTGCGACATGGTCAGGTGCATCCGACCCTCAACCTGGCCGCGCCCGACGCCGATTGCCGACTCGACTGTGTCCCGGGCGCGGCGCGCGAGCGGCAGTTGGCCGCCGTGATGTCGAACTCTTTCGGTTTCGGCGGGACCAATGCCAGCCTCATCTTCAAGCGTTACGAGCGCCCGTCGCCCAGAGGCGTGTTTTGACTCAGCGCGGGGGCGAGGCGCAAAGGTAGTGCGCGTACACTCGCTCGACCTTGTGAGCTGCGTCGATGAACAACACCTCCGCGACCAAGCGCTTGCCGGCCCCTTTGAAGAGCAGCGTAACGCTTGAGTCGCACAAGAAGGTGTTGACCAGCTCGAAACAGAGGTTGGGGTACTTTTGTAGCCCCAAACCGAAGTACTCGCGCAGAGCGTCATGGCCTTTCACTACGGGACTCCCCCGCAGGGCGGCGGCTAGCGGCGAGATCAACTCAACCGACTCCGAGTACAGCTGGATGATCGCATCCAGATCGTGTGAATTCCAGGTCTCGATGTGCTTCTGGGCAAATTGCAGGGCTTCGGCCTCGGTCATTGAGCGCCTCCCAGGGAAGTTTCATAGCGCAGAGCACTGGCTCTCTCCAAACAGATTCGCTTGGGCGCCAAGCCATCGAGGGCGTTGGGTAGATGCTGGTTGAAGAGGTCGGAGGAGTTCTGGGTTCAGAAGCGAAGGTGGTGACGGTGGAGCTTCGCGACGTTGACCTTGTGGGCCTGGAGCGAGGCCTGACGCGCGCCGAGTTGACCCTGGTTGCCGGAGCGATCGAGACACGCCGTCGTGAATTCGCCGCTGGGCGTCTGCTCGCGCGCCACGCTCTGGCGCGGATGGGTCACGCCAACTGCGAAGTGCTTTGCGGTTCCGGGCGTGAACCGCTGTGGCCGCCAGGCGTCAGCGGCAGCATCAGCCACTGTGAGACGCGCGCGATCGTCGCGGTGGCCTCTGCCGCTAGCGGCAGCATCGGTATCGACATCGAGGGTCGCAGACAGCTGCCGCGAGAACTCTGGGACAAGGTGCTACTGCCTGGCGAGATCGAGGCGCTTAGGGCCAGCCACCGGGAGCTGGAACGGGGACGCCGAGCCCTGCTGTGCTTCTCGATCAAAGAAGCCCTGTACAAGGCTCAGTATCCGCTGTCTCGTCAGTATCTCGGCTTCCACGCCGTGGCGGTGACGTTCGAAGGCGACCCATCAGCGGAGTGTGGTCACGTGGTCTGTACCTTTCAGCTCGACGTGGGCCCCTTCCGTCGAGGCCAGCGCGTGCGCGGGCGCTTTTGGCTGGATGCTTTTCAGGGCGGCGAGACGCTGGCGGTTGTCGTTGCCGGTGGACGAAGCCCGAACGGCGTTCTCCGAAGGTGACCGGCGGTCGCCTTCGCCCTAAGCGCCCTTTCAGCTAGCGAACCCGCTGCTTCACGTCAGCCTGGTCGGATCCCGTCAGTTTAGGTACGTAGCCAGTCTTGGCCCCCCCCGAACGACGACCCCGAATCCAGGTCCAATTTGCCACGGCGCTCATCGCGTCGCGTGCTCGCCGCGAGTACGCCGACGCCAGCGCCAGCGCGTTTCGAACACGCCACGACTCTGCGCGATTTGAACGACGACCCTGAAGCGCCCGGCGCGAAGCTCATCGCTAGGCAGACCCCGCGCAAGGGCCGCTTCTGGCGGAGGTTCTTTGCGACGCTCGGGATAGTGATTGGGCTCAGCGGACTGGTGGCGACGGGCACCCTATACTTCTTGGTCCAGAAGTACTCCGAAGGGCTGCCCATCGTTCAGAAGCTGAAAGCGGGTTATGACCCACCGCAGATCACTCGCGTTTTCGCACGCGATAAATCGCTGCTCGCGAGCCTATTCACCGAGCGTCGCACGGTGGTCAAGATGGAACAAATCGCGGATGTCGCGAAGCTATCGTTCCTCGCGGCAGAAGATGCCTCGTTCTACGAACACGAAGGGCTGAACTACCTCGGTATTGCGCGGGCGATGGTCGCCAACCTTCGCGCCGGTCACACCGTTCAAGGTGGCAGTACGATCACTCAGCAGGTGGTGAAGAACATTCTGCTCGACTCTGAGCGCTCGCTTGCGCGCAAGGTGCGGGAAGTGCTGTTGGCGGGGCGGCTTGAGGGATCCCTCACCAAAGATGAGATCTTCTGGCTGTACATCAATCACATCTACTTGGGTCACGGGCGCTACGGTATCGAGGAAGCGGCGCGCTACTACTTCGGAAAACGCGCCAGTGAACTCGGGCTGGACGAGGCGGCGACGCTGGCGGGACTGATTGCCGCCCCGCAGCGGTTCTCGCCGCGCCGCGATCCGGAAAACGCGCTGCTGCGTCGCGGCTACGTTCTTAAACAGATGCTCGAAAAGCGCTTCGTGACCGAAGAGCTGTACCAGCGTGTGCTGAAGCTACCGTTGCGCTTGGCGCCCGCCGCTGAGCACGAAAGCGAGCTGGTCCCCGAGGTGGTCGCCATCGCCAAGTTCGCGCTGAAGAGCGTTGCTCCGAAAGCGGCTTCGTCGGGTGGCTTTGAGCTTTACACCACCATCGATCCCGAGCGCCAAGCCGCCGCACGCGCTGCGGTTCGTCAGGGACTCGACGACTACATGGTACGCCACAAGTTGAGCGCGCCCTACCTGGCGACCAAGAATTCGCTTTGGGCTGAGCCGCTGGTTGGTACGCCGCAGGCGCATCACATTTACACCGGCGTCATCGCCCACACTGACGATCATACCGGAACTATCGAAGTTCAAGTGGGTGACACCGTCGGGCGTGTCGCGCTGTCCACGGAGACTCGTTACAATCCGAAAGGCTTGGCACCTAGCGAATTCACTAAGCCGGGTGCGTTACTGCGGGTGGGGCTTTTAGAGGGCCCCGCTGAACTGGACGGCGAGCAGACCAAACCACAACTTCGTTTGGAACTGGGCCCACAGGCGTCGCTGATCGCCCTGGATGTGCGAACACGAGAGGTACTCGCAGTGGTCGGGAGTTATGAGCCGCTTGCGGGCGGACTCGATCGCGCAACGCGTACGCGTCGTCAACCGCGGTCTGCCTTCAAACCGATCGCCTATAGCTATGCCTTGCACTCACGAAGTTTCACGCCTGCGACGCCAGTGGCCGTCTCTAAACGGGGACACGGCATTGCGCCTGACGCGCCGCTTCAGCTCCCCGTCCGCGCCGCGCTGGCGCATAGCAACAACGAGGTTGCGGTCGAGAGCTTCAAGCATGCAGGCCCGGACCAGGCCTTGCTGGCTCTGTCAAACGAGTTGAGCGATCCGGGCGGTGACGCTGCGGGCGCTGCGGCTTGCGGGCTGGCTGGGACCCCCGCGACTGGCGTACCGAGTGCTGGCAGGTCGGAGCTGACGTCGGACTGAGCTTTTCGGGTGTTGCGAACCGAGTGCAGGGAAGGCAACTGTTTGCTGGGTTCCCGCCACTCTAGGAAGCACACTGCGCGCCGAGCCTCGTCGTACGCGTAGCTGAGCCGCGAAAATGCGCGGCGGCGTTCATCGCTCAGCTGGCTGCGCT
>JBDKJZ010000085.1:0-13601 GCA_039796375.1 Pseudomonadota bacterium | reverse complement strand
TGTTTCCGTCATCACCGTGGCCCCACGCAGAGCGTACCAAGTGTAACTGTAGGCCTGCGTCAGCGCTCCAGTGATGGCCAAAGAGTAACAAGAATACCGCAAGATCTAAGCTTCATAGATTGTACCCACGCACTCTTTCCGCGACGGGCCGTCGAGCGCAGCCGCTCACCTCCCGCCTCTCTCGGTAGGGTGCCAGGCGCCAGCGGTGGTCGCAAGGCGTTCAGTAGGAGCGGAACCGGGGCCGCAATCGGGCGTTACCGACGCTCCCTTGGACCTGCTTTGTCGCCGCGTGACCGGCAGACCTAGAAGCCGCGCTAACCGCCCTAGAGGTCACGCACGCAGCGAATGCCGGTATCTTGCTGGCGAATCTCGGAGTCTGCGATGGTACGATTGGCTGAGCGCCAACTCTCGCTACCCACAGAAGCGAAAGAGCCACCACGCCGCGTCTTCCCCCGCCGGTTCTCTAGGTTAATGCAGTTGGAGCACTCGGCCCCCCCCTCGCGATACCAGTCCGCTTCAAACGAATCGCGCGTCCACTCCCAAACGTTACCGGAGAGATCTTCGACTCCAAACCTGGAGCCAGGGAAAGGCTGCGCCCCGACGGGAACCACGGTCGTGGGGCGTTTCGTCGGATCCGGTTGCTCGGGTCCCCAAGCGAACAGTCGATCTTCCGTCCCACCAGCAGCCGCAAACTCCCACTCTGCCTCGGTCGGTAGGCGCGCTCCGTCCCAGGCGCAGAACGCGAAGGCCTCGTACCAGGTCACGCAGTTGATCGGAACGTCCTCATTCAGCCCGGGTTCGGGCGTCCAAGTGCGCGCACAGCCACTAAACCCGACGGGATCCTGAGCCAACAGGTCGTCCCACTCGGCTTGCCAACCGCTCGCAGCAACCAGAGGATGCGCGCCCGAACCTACGGCGAGTCCGCCGCTATCCACCCAGGCCCTGTAGCTAGCGGCGAACGGACGAAAGCGGCCGACGGTGACTTCGAAGGTGTCCATTGAGAACGCTCCGACAATCACTTCGCGTTCGGGGAGCTCGCTGGCTTCACCCAGAGACCACGCGTCAGAGCTACCAGGACCAGGAAGCCCCCGACCCATTTCGAAGGGGCCCCCGGGGATCATTCGTGTCTCGCAGCAGCTGCGACCCTGAGCGCACAGGAGCGCCTGCTCGCAAGAAGCCGCCTCCGGTCGCCCGCCAGCATCCATCCGCGGCGGGGGCGGGTCAGCATCGGTTTCAGGCTGACCGTCGTCCGGGTCACCCGCGTCGGGGAACTCAACAGGCGCGGTATTGACCGGCTTGGACGTAGCGCTACTGGACGGGGGGGGAGGAGACGCTTCGCAGCCTGGTCCGGTGCAGGGCACAGACGCCAAAGGGAGCAGCTCGATCAGCTTCTCAGAGCAACCAGAAATGATGAGCGCAGCAACGCACAGGCTTCCGCGGGCTCGCTTGGACATCGAACCTCTCAAAAGAGCCCTACTTGGACTTCAAGTGGCTCAGCTGCTCGTGTGCTCGTCCCGCAAGTGCAGCCTTGGGATACTGAACCAGAAACCTCTCGAACAGCTGCTGAGCCTGCGCGTCGCGGCCTTCGCGCTGGGCCAGCAAGGCCTCCTCGAAGAGGCGATTCTCCGCGGTGAGGGTGCTCGACGCGCCGCGAACCAGCGACTTGCGAGGCGTAGCAGCAACGGTCGCGGTGGCAGCGGCCTCAGGGGTTACCTTAGCGGCAGGGGGCTTGGAACGGCAGCCCCAAGAATCGCCCGGGTGGAGCCACGCGACGGCCCCGGTACCGGGGTGGACGGCGACTAGTCCTTCGGTGACCCGCACGCAAGACTGCTTGTCTTCTACCTCGACGGTGAATTCAGTCCCGTGAACGGTGACCACGACGTCGGGGGTAACCACTGAGAAGGATGCGGCCTTGCCCAGCTTAGGAACTTTTGCCAGGACCGCCCCTTTCAGCAGGCGGACCTGCTCTCCCTGGAGAGTCTTTCCAAGGAATTCAAGGTCGCTTTCCGCACCGAGATCCAGCCCCACGCCGCGCGGGGTTTGAAGCTTCGCTTGAGACTGAACGCCCGTATGAATCGCCTCAGTCGGCGCGAGCTCAGCGCCGACGAATGCTCGGCGCTTCTCGCCTTGGAACGTGCGCTGCACGTCGCCGGTGACCGCGCCTAAGGTACCCACCGTCGCCCGAGACGCAGCGGTCGCAAGGACGGCTGAAACGGGCTTTCCAAAGCTCATCCATAACGCAACGCCCGCGGCCAGCGCCAGACCGCCGCCAACGAGACCGCCGTACAGGTTCCTTTGGGCTTCGCGACGGCGCTTCTCGGGGAGCGAAGCGACTTGCAGACGCATCCCCTGCAGCAAACGCTCCCGGCGCCGCTGCGCGTCCGCGGCGTCGCAAACCACCGGCCTTAAGCTACGCATTGGCTCGAGCAATGCCTGAACCGCTCGCTGCTCTTCACGTCGCTTGTCTATAGAGTCCATATTCACTTACCCGGCACTCGGTTCTTTACCGGCCGCCTTGACACCCGCCGCGTATCTACGAAGTAGCTCTTTGCGTCCACGCACAAGGCGGCTCTGGGCGGCGGAGACGCTGACGCCTGTGAGACGAGCAGCCTCAGTCAAGTCGTGCCCCATGACATCGTGCAAGTACACCATGACTGCTTTATCCGACTTCATCCGAGAAAGCGCTCCCCGCAGCGACTGAAGCTGCAGCCGCGCGTCCGCGTCCCGCTCAGGGGTCGGCCTGACGTCGCGGGTCGAAGGGACCTGCTCGGACGACTGCGATGATTTGTCGAAGACTGCGCGTTCACGTTTTCTACCGCGCAGGGCGTCGATAGCCACCCTGCTTGCGAGTACAGACGCCC
The DNA here is from genome assembly GCA_039796375.1 of Pseudomonadota bacterium. Classification (GTDB taxonomy): domain Bacteria; phylum Myxococcota_A; class Polyangia; order Polyangiales; family Polyangiaceae; genus SZUA-265. The sequence continues at coordinate 10,740 of JBDKJZ010000085.1, read as the reverse complement.
AGGCTCTCAATGTGCAGGCACGCGCAAATCGCCCGTTGGCTAATGAGTGGATTAGGCGCTCGAACGCGACCTGCATCAGGTCATCGATATCTGTATCAGATCGGCCCACTACCTGGCCGACCGCACGCTGAACCACGTCGTGAACCCGGTCGTAGAGCGCGTCGGCAGCGCGGGAATCGCCGCGCATCAACCCGTCCACTATCTGATCATCTGTCCACTCTTTGACGGACGAGGGTACCGGACCCCCACGATTTAGGTGCACGATCTCGGCTGTTTTGGGCGCATTCATGGGGTGAACTCACCTCAAGAGAACCGTGAGCCTCTGGGTGAGATGGACAGTTTAGTCCACGCCAAACGGGAAGCGCAAACCTGCCAGCACCCCAAAGCGGAGCGCAGGCAGCTTTCCACCCGCCTGACCCAAAACTTGTAGCGCCAGCGGCCGAGTGAGAGTGCCATACGTCGCCACATTGATCCCCACACCCGCGGGATTATTCCAGGCAAGCCGAACGCCCGCTAGGGGACCGTACACCCACTCCACATGTCGGTCCTCTCGCCCTCCGTCGCGTGCCGCCAGCACCAGCCGCTCAGCCACGACCGCAAGATGAGGCTCGACGCTGATCTCAGACCCTAACGGGACCGAGTATCCGCCAGACAAATCGCCCCGGAGACCGTCGACACTAATTCCCCCACCCGTGGAGCGGAAGCCGATCGCGGAAGCCAGCGTCCAGGCCGATGGTAGGCGCAGCCCAATCAACGCCTGCCCCCCAACGAGAGCCGGGGCGCCCGTGATCCCTTGGCTGCCGGTCGCGTTCAAATCCACCCAGGCGCCGCGGCTCACTGCTTCCGGATCGGGAGGGGGCGCTATAGGTCGGTTGTCTTCAAGGGCAGGTGGGGGGCCTGCTGCAGCGTCCGAGGTGTGCGCAAGTCCGTGGCGAGCCGTCACCATCGCGGCAATTAACAGGCCGACACTTGCCCAGCGCTCATCGATCTGGTCGCTAGCGGTGAACTCCGCCGGACTGCGTAGGATCGTCCGCTCGTCGTCGCTGCGGATTTCGACCTCGACGTTGACGAAGCGAGTGTCCCCCCAGCGAACAACCGCGGTCCAGGTGTCTTGCGCACGCCTAGGAGGCTCGGGCTGAGTTGTCCCAGACTTCAGCGCGGGGATAAGCTGACACTGGCCTACACCCAGCACCGCGTCGCATCGGCGAAGCATCGCCTCATGCCACTCGTCAAGCCCGCTCGGGTCCGCGTCGATGAGCACGAACGGCACAGAAAGAAAGGCTGTGCGCGAACGAAAGCGACCCATGATCCTGCACCCGAATAACACCGGTAGCCTACAGCTTCTGGCGCGCGAGGTCGAGGTCGTCAGTCAGGAGGACAATCCTCCTATTCACAAGCGGGCCGAGTGCCGTAGATATCCGCGTACGATTCGGAGCGACCCGCGCGAGGCTGTGTCAAGCTGAGCGTCTCCTCTCGCCCAAGTAAGAAACCATTGGCTCACCCCGCTGCAGTTGTTCGATTCCAGACTCACGACGACCTGGTGTTGGCTTATTCCAGCCGCCTGTCGACGGGAAAGATGCGCATCAAGAGCGCGAAAGAGCTCACGCCGGGAACGCGCCTAACCGTCAAGCTAGAGGTGGTCGAGCCGCAAGCGAGTCTCTCGCTGACCGCCATCGTTGTGGAGTCCAAAGAGGTCTCGGGCGGACATTCAGCTCTGGTGAGTTTCGACGATGAACACGCGAAACAACAACTCGAGTCGTTCATTTTGGGGGCCGACCCCTCGGAAGCGGCCCGAAACGTAGAGCCGGCCCGGCGCCCGCTGGTGCTCGCCGTCATCGACGACAGCGAGCTCCAACGGGGAATCGCCTCCGCTCCGTTTCTCGCCCGGGGCGATACAGTGTTGACCGCCAACGATGGCCTGGCTGGCCTTGCGCTCTGCTTACAGCGGGAGCCGGACGTCGTGCTTAGCGACGTCCAAATGCCCAAAGCCGACGGCTGGCAACTGCTGCGTATGCTGAGGGCACGGGAAGCGCTGAAGCACGTCCCGATCATCTTCTTGACCACGCTCTCGGGTGAGGAAGACCGCCTGCGGGGCTATCGACTTGGCGTCGACGACTACTTAGCCAAGCCCTACTCCCCGGACGTCCTCATGGCGAGGGTCGATCGGGTCGCTCAGCGGAAAAAGGTGGGGGCGCACTCTCTAGCCCCCGGGGCAACGAACTCTCTCAAAGGAGACCTTGAGCACGTCAGCCTTCCAGCCCTGCTCGGGTTCTTGGAGATGGAGCGAAAGAGCGGAATTCTCCACTTGGAACCAGCCGGATCGGTCATTCAGCTTCGCGACGGACGACCGATCCGGGCGAAGTCCCCTCTCAATGACTCCGCCAACAAAGGTGAGCAAGCGATCTTCGAGCTGCTGGATCAAAGTCGCGGGCGCTTTGAGTTCGTGCCCTCGGAAATTGAGGGACCCGATTCGATTCAAATGCCACTAGGGTTCATTCTGATGGAACACGCACGTCTGTCGGACGAACGGGCCAAGCACGCTCCGGGTTGAGGCATGGCCGGCGGATCCGTCACAGTTCCGGAGCTCCCCAGCGGCCCGGCCTTCAGCGAAGAGACTGGGCTGGGTCTCTCCGCAGCTCCACAGGTGGGTTTGGATGGCATCAAGCCTCCGGACGCTTTCGAATCCCCGTGGAGCGATCCTCCGCCCCCGAGCGACTCAGACGATCCCCTCCTCGGCGTCACGTTGCAAAAGACCTATCGGATCACCCGAATCCTCGGCGAGGGTGGAATGGGGCGCGTGTATGAAGCCTCCCATACTCGCATCGACGGGAAACGCTTCGCGCTCAAGGTGCTCCACCCGGAGTACTGCCGCCAACCAGAAGTGCGGACGCGCTTTCAGAGAGAAGCTGAAGCAGCAGCGGCGATCTCTCATCCAAACGTAGTCGGCGTCTACGACGTGGCGCAGACCGAGCAAGGGTGGCCTTTTCTCGTCTGCGAGTACTTGGAGGGGATGGACCTCGCCGGCCTCATCAAGAAGAGCGGCATGGTGACCCCAAGCTTAGCCGCGCATATCATCTTGCAAGTTTGCGATGCGCTCGTCGCCGCTCACAATCGAGGGGTCATTCACCGTGACCTCAAACCGCAGAACGTGTTCTTGGTCAAGAGCGACAACGCACAGCTGACGGCGAAAGTCTTGGACTTCGGCTTGTCGCGCTTCACTGATAAGTCCGACAGCTCACTCACAAAGACTGGTATGGTCATGGGCACGCCGTCATATATGGCGCCCGAGCAGGCGCGCGGCGAGCGCGCGGACCAGCTGACAGATGTCTACGGGGTCGGCGCCATGCTCTATGCGATGGTGACTGGCCGCCCTCCATTCCATGAGGAGTCGCCGCACGCGACGCTGCTCGCGGTGATGACCTACGACCCCCCAAGGCCCCATTCACTGAACCCCTTGGTCTCGGTTCACTTTGAAATGGTGATCCAGCGCGCGATGGCCAAGAAGCCAAGCGAGCGGTATCCCAAGATGCAGGCGCTCCGCGACGCCGTAGCCTCATTGGACGTTGGAGATACCAGTATCGCGACTGGCCGACGCGCGCCGTCTAGCCCCGAGGTGAGCGCCGATGAAGCCACCCACGCTCGCAGCCAGCTCGTCTTTTATGCCTTGGTAGCCGGAGCAACGCTGGTCGCAGCAGCGGGCACATCGATCACCGGCAGCGTCTACCTCAGCCTGGGTCACTGGCCCTTCAGCAGAGCTGAGGTCATTCTCTCGATCCTCGTCGTGGTCGGAACACTGTTGACTCCCTCAGTCCTCCTGGTCCGACGACTCCAAAGAACCGTTTGGGGCAGCACGGTTCAGGTCTTGGAGTTGATGCAACAGCTGCGTTCCGCGACCCTAGCCAGCCTAGTCGGGTTCGGCGCCGCAAGCCTAGCCGTTCGTTTCGTTTACGGCTCGATCTTGGGAAGTCCAGAGATCCTCGCTTGGCCCGGCTGGAGTGTGCTGCTTGTTGTTGTGGCAGCGCTGCTCGGAGGTGCCGCTTGGAGCCGCCGGCGTTTCGCCAGCGTTCAGTCTTCGACGACTCAGCGCTATCTCTTGGGTCCGGGGTTAATGGCGATCGCTACGCTCCTTTCAGGAGCATTATTGTACGGCGGAGGGCGCTACCAGGCGATCGCACCCGAAGGGACCGACGCGCCCGCTGCAGTGCTCTCCGTTGTTCCACCTCCGCTCGCCACTAGCGCTTCCGCCGCGCACGGGGCAGCGCAGCTCGCTCCGGTTGAAGCCGCTCCTAGCGACACGCCCCTGGATGCGACAGCGAGTAGCCCATCGTCGGTTGCCCCGCAGCCCCCCAGCCTGACCGACGAGCAACTGAGCTCGGCCGCAGCTGAAGGTCTGCCGGGTTTACTCGCACTCGCCAAAGAGTTCCCCGAAGACCCACGGCTTCTTCGTGCTCTCGTGATGGAGCATGGGAGCCGCGCCGTGGGATTGGCGCAGGCCATGCGCACGCTCAAGCAGCTGCTAGCGATTGACCCAAGTGCCGCGATGGACCCCGACCTGCAGTTGATGATCACCAACACCAGCGGCAAGAGCCCCCCAGCCTCGACGCTCGCGTACGATCTCTTGGGTTTGAACATGGGCACAGTCGGCACAGACTTGCTGTACAAGCTCAGCCTGATCAAGCCGGCGCAAGCGCCGGCTATCGGCAAGCAGCTCGCCAAGCCGGCGGTGCAGAACAACCTGTCCCCAGCGCTGACCATCGCCCTCGAGCTCAAGCATGCGCCCTCCTGCGAAGCCCGCCTAAAACTCCTCGATCGGGCGCGCGCAGCCGGCGACGATCGCAGCGCACGTATCCTGTCGGGGCTGTCCGCTTCGACCGCGAAGGGCTGTGGTATGCGGCGCCGCTACCCCTGTCCGGCGGCGTGCCCTGGGGAAGCCGCCCAGTTCCAGAGGGCGATGGAAGCAATCGCCAAACGCGACGCCGCAGGCGCGCGCTAGCGCTCCCTGCCTAGTGACTTACGCGACGCACTTCTTTCACCCGATCGTGGCGAAGGAGGCGCCCGGTCACGAGGGACAATTGCTCAGCGCCGCGCAGAGAAAAACTGAAGCGAAACAGCACCTCGCGAGCACCCCTCGCCTCAGCTGGCTCCTCCTGTCGAGCGCTGGTCACTTTCACTCCGTGGAGGCCAGCGACGCTGAGTAGCTCCGCCATCAGTCCTGGTTGGTCGTCGGCGGTCACTAGTAGCTCAACCGCGTAGTGCGCGGTGGGCGACATTCCCCAATGCACGCTCACCAAGCGCTCGGGCTCGCTTGACCCTAGAACGTTGGGGCAATCCGCTCGATGAACGATTAAGCCGCGACCGCGTGTGACGAAACCCATCACTTTGTCACCAGGAACCGGACGGCAACACCGCGCCTGCTTACCCTGAATGTCCTCGATGTTCCCGATGGACAGACCGCTAGGAGGCGCTGCTCGTTGGCTCGGTGGAGAGCTAGTCGGTACCTCCGGCTCGCCACCGACTGAGTCGTCCTGCTCGATCGCGTGAGCTGCGGAGCAAACGGACTGCACGCTGCGGTCACCGTAACCGACGGCTGCATACATTTCATCCGCAGTCTTGTAGCCAAGGACCTGCACCGTTTCATCGACGCTGGCGAGGCTCAGCCCCATCCGCCGAAACTCTCGTTGAAGCAACTCCCGACCGGCAAGGATCGCGTCATCCCGCCCTTGCTCTCGAAACCAAAGGCGCACCTTGGTACGCGCAGAGTTCGTGCGGAGGTAACCAAAGCTAGCATTCACCCAGTCGCGACTCGGCTGAGGCTGCTTGTGTTTGAGAATGGCTACGCGATCCCCCGTTTGCAGCTGGTAGTCCAGGGGGACCATCTTGTCGTTGACCAACGCCCCTCGACACCGGTGTCCGACCAGAGTGTGGATTCGATAGGCGAAATCCAGAGGAGTCGCGCCCTTCGGGAGGTCAATCACATCACCGTCTGGTGTAAACACGAACACCTGGTCTTGAAACAGGTCCGTGCGCATGCTTGAGACGAACTGCTCGGGGTCTTTTAGGTCCTTCTCCCAGTTTAGCAGCTGGCGAAGCAGCATAAACTTGTCCTGAGCCACACCTTGAGCGCTCTTGCCCTCCTTGTAACCCCAGTGTGCCGCGACGCCGAATTCGGCGAACCGATGCATTTCTTGACTGCGGATTTGGATTTCCACGGGCCGACCCCTGGGACCCATGACCACCGTGTGCAGCGATTGGTAGCCGTTGTCCTTTGGCATCGCGATGTAGTCGTCAAACTCATGCGGCACTGGGACCCAGGTGGCGTGCACTAGCCCCAAAGCGCCATAGCAGCTCTGAACATCTTGCGTAATCACGCGCACCGCGACCACATCGAACAGCTGTTCGAACGTTACGCGCTTTTTGCGCATCTTCTCATGAATACTGAACGTATGCTTGACCCTTCCCTTCACCGCTACCTGCAGCCCCGCCTCTGACAGTTTCTGTTGCAGCGTCTGGACGACCTCCGCGACGAAACGTTCCCGCTTCTGGTGACTGTCGGACAATGAGCGCTTGAGCTCGGCGTAGGTTTCAGGTTCCAGAACCTGAAACGCAAGGTCCTCGAGCTCCCACTTGAACTGCCAAATGCCTAGGCGGTTCGCCAGTGGCGCGAAGATATCAAGCGTCTCTTGAGCCAGCAGTTCGTTCTCGGCAGTCCCGGATAGGGCACGGGCTGGGAGCGTCCGCATCATCGCTACCCGGAGCGCCAAGACGATCAACACGACCCGCACATCTCGGGCCATGGCGACGAACGTCTTACGTAGCGTTTCGGCGGCCTGCGCCTCTAGGTGGTTCCAACGAATCGCGCGCAGTCGATTAACGAGCTTCACCAGCTCAGTCACGTCCGCGGGAAACTCAAAGCGAGGCGCGGTCTCTTGAGATCTTGGGGCGCCCGAAGCGGCCAGGGCTGCCACTACCGCGTCGGGCAGTGCGGCCAAGATAGCGACCGCGATCGCGGTTGGATCTGCCCTGAGCGCGGCCAGCAGCTGGGCCGCCGCCATGGATTCGTTCCGTTCTGAATCACTCGCCTGAGCCTGCTCAAGGACTTGAAGGGCGGCGCGAGGCAGCTTCAGTGCTTCAGGACCGTAAACGGCCACCAGGGGACTCAGAAATGTTTCATCAAGGCTGTGCATTGCTGGCACCTACTGTCCGTTCTGGCCCAAACCAGTGGCCTCTGATATCTCGGGTGAATGCTGGCGCGCGCTCTAGGATGCCTGACCCTTGGCCTGATACTTGGCTCGTGCCGGACGCTAATCGGAGAAAACTTCGAAGGCGACGCCGAAACCCGGGTTGGCGCCGCGAGTACTACAGGGACGTCCGACACTGGGGCCGACGACGTTGACACAACGCCTCAGCCGAGCGACGACGACGCTCCGCCGTTGCCGGCGGATGGTTCGTGTAATCCGGGGGCGGTGCAATGCGCCGGCGCCGCGGTGCAGTTCTGTGGCGTGGACGGTGGAGGCTGGATTACCGTCGAAGTCTGCGCGAGCGCGGAGCTCTGCGGCAGCGGAGACGAACCGGGGTGCACGGCCCCCACCTGCGGCCCGGACGACCTGCGTTGTAGCGGCACAGTGCTCGAGGGCTGTAGCGCGGGGTTCAACGGGTGGGAGCAGATCGCGAATTGTGAGTCGGCGGCGCACTGTTCGACCCGCGAACGCCGCTGCACCGAGCAGCCCTGCGCTGAGGGGGCGTTGCAGTGCAGTGGCCCAGCCCTGCAGAGCTGCGCTGCAGCGGGTTGGTCAGACCTAGACGTCTGCGCCACGCCGGGCCTGTGCGATCCTATCGCCGGTGTTTGCCTTGAACCTGTCTGCGACTCAGGAAAGACACGCTGTGATGAAGCCAATTTCATGCGTTGTGCGCCGAACCAGGCGGGCTGGCAGATGGCCACGCAGTGTGGCTCCGCCGCTCTGTGCGACCCCGCAGTGGGCTGCAGCAACCCACTCTGTGAGCCCGGCGGGTACCAATGTGACGGCAACATTTTGCAAGTCTGCGACCAGTCGCAGACGAGCTACAGCGCGGTGGCTACCTGCCTGCACGCGGGTCTATGCAACGCGCCTGCGGCGCGCTGCGACGAGAACCCGTGTGTACCGGGCGAGCTGCGCTGCGACGGTAGCGATATTGAGCGCTGCCGCGCGGACTCGATGGGCCTCGACGTGGTCGAGTCGTGCCTAAACGCCGCGCTGTGTGATGCCAGCGACCCAGCGAACATCCAGTGTCAACCGGCCGAGTGCGCTCCCGGCCAATATCGCTGCGATGGCGTTGCACTCGAGCGCTGCAACAGCACTCGGTCCGGCTGGGTGCCGGTCGATACCTGTGTCAGTGCCGCGTTGTGCAACGCGGCTGAGCTCAAGTGTGACACCCCAGCGTGCAGCGCCGGCGACTTGCAGTGCGAAGGACCCGCGCTAAATACTTGCAACGCCTCGCAGAGCGATTTTGTGCTCAAAGAGACCTGTCCCAGCGCGGCAGCGTGTGACGCGGTTCGCGGCCGCTGCGGGGAACCCTGCGAGCCCGGGCAGACTCGCTGCAACGGCCCCCAACTAGAACAGTGCGCTCAAGCGGGGTGGACGTTACTGGCGTCCTGTCTGACCCCAGGCCTGTGCAACGCCGAGAGCCAGCGGTGTGATCCCGCCATTTGCCAGGCGGGGGACCGCCTCTGCGACGGTCAGCAACTCAAGCTCTGCAACGAGGACCGCAGCGCCTTTAGCACGGTACAAACCTGCGCCACGGGGGAAATCTGTGACGCCGAAGCTGGCCAATGTGATCGCTGCGCAGCAGGGGCCTTCAGCTGCGCAGGCGACGCTCTCTACCGGTGCGCCAGCGATGGCCAAACCAATCCAGAGCAGCAGCAGTGTGGCGCGGGCCTGTGCACCGCCACTCCAGAAGCCGGCGAGTGTTTGAAGTGCTCACCCGCCGGACAGATCCGCTGCGATGGGGCCGCCTTAGTCCAGTGCTCGGCGGACCGCACTCAGGAGTCCCAGCTTTCTGTTTGCGGCAGCTCGACCCTGTGCAGTGAAGCCGACGGGGCGTGTCTCGCGTGCGATCCCGCGGACGCATGGCGCTGTGATGGGGCGTCCCTCAGGCGCTGCGCCGCCGATCGCCTGACGGAGCCCGTGGTCGAAACGTGCGACTCCCCGGCCCTCTGCAGCGCGTCGGAAACGGCGTGCGCAGGAGCCACCTGCAGCCCCGATGAATTCCGCTGCGCGGGCTCGGAGCTCCAGCGGTGTGACGCGGCGCTCACTGGGTTCGTCTCGGACAAAGACTGCGGCGCTGCCGACCGATGCGACAGCACTCGGGGCCAGTGCCTCCTTTGCTCCCCTGGGAGCGCGCGCTGCGTGGGTGCGGATCTCGAGCTGTGCGGCCCTGATGGCGACAAGTATGAGTTGGCCGCGACCTGCCCTGCGGACAACCTGTGCGACGCGACAGAGAAGCAGTGCGGAGCCTGCGTGCCCGGCCAGTACCGATGCAGTGACGCCAATCTGGAGGTGTGTAACCTCGCTGGCAGCGGGTTTGAGCAACTGGAGCAATGCCTGAGCGCGGAGCTCTGCTCCGCAGAGCTCCAGAACTGTCTGTTGTGCGTCCCCGGAGAGCACGCCTGCGCCTCCGGGATCCTCTCCCAATGCGCCGCAAGCGGGCTGGGCTACACGCGCATCGATGACTGCCGCAATGCGGAGTCGTGCGACGCAGAAGCCGGCACTTGCAAGCTCTGCCCGGCCGAAACCTATCGATGTACGGTTGCCGGAGTGCTGGAGCAGTGCTCCCAAGACGGCACCTCATACAGTTTCATAAAGGACTGCGGCGGACGAGGGCGCTGCGACCCGAAACGCGGCGCTTGCCGTTGAGGACAGTTTCCTTGGTCTGCGCGAAATTTTGGCGCGCCGACCGCTAGACCCGCGAAGACTCCCCGCTCGACTGAAAAGTTTCGTCTGAGTGGCGACAGGCGCCGGATGACGACGCGTCCCGCGCCAAAAAGGCCGCGCCCCGGGGCGGCTCATGAGGTTTTCTTTCGCAAGCCGGGCACAATCGGCTATGAACGCGGCGGCCCGAGAACGATCGGCCCGAGCCCCACGCCTACGACAAACGAGCGGATGAATGTTGAACACGCTTTTCTCACGCGACACGCGGCACGTCTGGATCCTATTGGGTCTCTTGGCCGTCGGTGGCATTGTTTTTAAAGTGGCCAAGGGGGCTGCAGTCCCAGAGACCTTCGGCGATACCGGGCCGTATCGAGCGGCGGTCTTGGACGAGCTGAAAGCCAAGCGGGACCCACTCATTCCTGCAGACAGGGTCTGCTTGGACTGCCACAAGGACGTTGGCGAAGACCGAATGGAAGCGCTGCACAAGACAGTGCGCTGTATTCACTGTCACGGGCTGGGCACTGAGCACGTCGTCCAAGCGAAGAAGGCCAAGGACGATCCCTCTATCAAGATCGCGAAAGCGGTCGCCTGGGACCTCGACTTCAACACCAAGCAGGACCTCTACAACACCACCCACAAGAAGGCCTGCTTGGTTTGCCACGAGACGATCGTCGGCATGCCCAAAGACTTCGCCCAGATATCAGTGAAGGCTCACCTGGAAGAGAACGAGCCCGACGACGCTAAGAGCCCGGCAGTTTGCGCAGAATGCCACGATGGGCATGACACGGCGCCCTGACGCCAGATGAGGTACCGAATATGTCGCTCGTAAAGCTCA
>JBDKJZ010000084.1:0-13621 GCA_039796375.1 Pseudomonadota bacterium | reverse complement strand
CCCAGCTCCTCATAGGCCCACGCCATTCCGAGTGCGTTGCCTAGAGTCAGGAAAGCCCAAGCGAACAGCATCCACTTGCGGACAGCCACAATCCACTCGTTGTCGAGGCGACCGGTGACCAGGGCCGCGATCGCGAAAGCGAAGGGGATCGAACACCCTACGAAGCCCATGTACAGGCTCGGCGGGTGGATAATCATGTAGAAGTTGCGCAGCATCTCGTTGAGGCCATCGCCGTCTGGGGGAGCCCCAGCGACGTTCAACTCGAACGGGTTTGCCGACGCGAGCATCAACACCGCGAAAAAACCCATGATGACCATCAGGGTCGCGATGACGTAGGGCTGGAGCTGCCTGTAGCCACCCTTCATCCAGCGCACGCAGGCGGCGACGTAGCCACTGGTCAACAACAACCACCATAGCAGGGAGCCATCCTGGCCGCCCCAGAGCGATGTCAGCAAAAAGTGAACCGGCATGGCCCGGTCGCTGTAGCGAGACACGTAGCGGATACGGAAGTCGTGAGAGACGAACGCGTACGCGAGTAACATGACCCCCAGCAACACCAGCGCGCAGGTCCCATAGGCGCCGAGGCGTGCCGCCTGAAGGAGCCGCGGTCGCCCTTGGGCGGCGAGTAGTGAAACACAGAAGGTGTAGGCCGCCGCGACTAAGATCGCGCAGATAACACCGGTTCCGAACTCAGGTAGCGATTCCCACATAACGTGGGGAACCTAGCAGTCAACCTTCGCAAACGGTAGTGCCGACGTCGTCGCCTTGACAAACCCGCTTGATATTTCCTGGGGCCATTTTGAACACGCGAATCGCTAGCCCGTTTTCGCGACATAGCGTTACCGCGGTCGAGTCCATGACCTTCAGGTGCTCACCCAAGAAGCGGTCGTAGCTCATTCTACGGTACATTTTGGCTTCGGGGTGCTTGGTCGGGTCCCGATCGTAGATGCCGTCCACCTTGGTCGCCTTGAGCAGCGCGTCGCAGCGGAGCTCCATCCCCCGCAGTGCGGCGGCCGTGTCCGTGGAAAAGTATGGGTTCCCTGTCCCGGCGGCGCAGATAACTACGAAACCCCGGTTCAAATGGTGGTCGGCTTTGCGCTTGATGTAGGGCTCAGCGACCTGTTTGATCTCGAGGGCCGTCATCACGCGCGTGGGCACCTTCAGGCGCTCCAGCGAGTCCTGAAGCGCGAGCGAGTTAATCACTGTGGCCAACATGCCCATGTAGTCACTCTGGGCGCGGTCCATGCCTTCGCTCGCGCCGCGGAGTCCCCTGAAAATATTCCCGCCGCCGACCACAATTCCGATCTGCACGCCGCTTTGGTGCAGCTCTCTTAGCTCAGCGGAAAAAGTGGCCAAGGTGTCAGGGTGAATACCGAAGCCCCCGTCTTTGCCGCTGAGGGCCTCGCCGCTGAGCTTGATGATGACGCGCTTGTACTTGAGTTCGGGCGGGAGGCTTTGCACGAGGGCATCGTGTACTCGCCAACGTCATCGAGCGCAACGCCGACCTGACGGGATCGATCGTCGGGCCCGTTTTGACTTCGATCATTCTGCGTTTCGCGTACTATCGCCTCCGGATGGCGAGCTTTCGAAGTTTGGAACGGCGGGGGGCGTGGCTCTATCTGGCGTCGCCCTTGGCAGTTCGAGCGGTCTGCATCGGCGCTCTCACCTGCGGGGCGGTGGTTTCCCTGACCGGATGTCAGGGGTGCAACGACGAGACGGCTGCGGTAGGGCCGGCCGCATCGTCCAGCGCAAACAACGTCGCGCTGACCCCCGAGCAGGAGGCCCGCGTTCTCGCCAAAGTGGGCGAGCGCAACATCACACTCGGCGACTACGTGACGGCGCTTTCACGCTTGGATCAGTTTGAACGGCTCCGCTACCAAACTCCCGAGCGAAGGCAGCTGTTCCTTGATGAGATGATCAACGTCGAGCTGCTGGCACGGGAGGCCGAGCGGCGCGGTCTCGACAAACAACCCGAGACCCAAGCCCATCTCCGGCAAGTCCTGCGCGAAGAAGTCGTCCGGACCCTGCGCGCCCAGCTCCCCAACGTTGAGGAGCTCCCAGCTGGCGAAGTCCGCGCGTACTATGATGCTCACCCCAAAGAATTCGCGGACCCGTCGAGGCGCCGCGTGGCGCTAATCGCCGTTCGCTCGCGGGCGCTGGCCGACACGCTCGTGAAGCAGGCACAAGCGGCGGACGCGCGTGACTGGGGAAAGTTGGCGCGCGCGCACTCAGTGCTCAAGAGCGATCCCAAGGAGCCCGGAGTGCCTCTTGAGTTCGAAGGGGATATGGGCCTCGTCTCTGCAGCGGAGAGCGGTCCGAGCGACAACCTCAAGGTCCCTGTGGCGGTCCGCGACGCGCTGTTTGCGCTCGAGAAGCAGGGTGCCGTGGCGTCCCATCCGGTTGAGTACGAGGGCCTGTTCTACCTGGTGCGTCTCCTAAGCGTGCACGCGCCGCGGCAGCGGACACTGCCCGAAGTGGACACCGTGATTCGGGTTCGTTTGCTCCACGAGCGGCTCGCTCAGGCAGAGGCAAAGCTTGAGTTCGACCTGCGCAAGCAAATCCCGGTGAGTATCAATCAAGACGCGCTCTCGCGCTTGGTTCCGTCTGGCAATGGCGGTTCCGCCGGAACGGCATCCGAGAAACCATGACTGCGTCAAGTTTACCGCGCCTCCAAGTCGCGGAGTCGGGACTCCCCGCGGACAGCGCCGACTGGCGTTGGCAGCTGCGCGAAGCGCTGACCACTGCCGACCAGCTCAACGCGTCTCTCGAGCTGACCCAGGATGAATACCTCGCTGCCAAACACGCGGAGGAGCAAGGCTTCCCGATTTCTATCACCCCCTACTACAGGGGTTTGATCCAGTCCGCCGACCCTGCGTGCCCGATTCGGCGCCAGGTGGTCCCGACTTTGGGCGAGCAGTTCACCTCACCGTCGGACTTGCGGGATCCGCTTGGTGAAGAGGCCCACCAGGTCGCCCCTGAGCTCGTACAACGCTATCCTGACCGTGCGCTGCTGCTCGCGACGGATCGCTGCTCGGTCTATTGCCGCTTTTGTACGCGCAGCCGCCTAGTCGGGCAGGGGGGCGGGGTGCGTTCCGCAGACAAACTGGCGCCAGCGCTTGAGTACCTGCGCGCTCACCCTGCGATCCGTGACGTCATCGTGTCGGGTGGCGATCCGCTGGTGATGGCGACGTCCAAGCTTGCGTCCCTGCTTGAGCGACTTCGCGCCATCGAGAGCATCGAGACGATCCGCTTGGCGACCCGGGTGCCCGTGACTTTGCCCCAGCGTATCCAGCCGGAGCTGCTCTCGGCGCTCAGACCGTTTCACCCCCTGTGGGTGATGACGCACTTTAACCATCCGCGTGAGCTCACTGAGGAGTCTCGGGCCGCCTGCGTGGCGCTGGCGGACGCTGGGTTTCCGGTGATGAACCAGACTGTATTGCTGGCAGGAGTGAACGATGATGCGGAGACCCTCACTGCGCTCTTCCGCGGTCTGGTGCGCGTTAGGGTGAGGCCGTACTACCTGCTGCAAATGGACCCGGTGCGTGGCACCAGTCACTTGCGCACCCCGCTCAGGGTTGGAGAAGAAATCATGCGCCAGCTGACAGGGCGCTTGAGCGGCATCGCCTTGCCGAAGTTCATCGTCGATACCCCGGGCGGCTTCGGCAAAGTCCCGGCTGGCCCAAGCTTCGTCGTGGAGCGAGGGGAAGGCTACACCCGATTTCAGTCTCCTCGAGGGAACCTCGTGGACTACTTCGACCCTGCCGTTTAGCTGCGCCTCTAGAAGAATCTACCTAGGCTTCCGGCAGCTTCGCGGGTCAAAACACCCCGCGGAATCGGATGCCGCTGTAATGTCGAAAGTTGCCTGCTTCTAGCGCCACCGCGTCGTCGGTGTCGGTGAGGACTAGGTAAGCCCCAACCCCGAGGGCCACGCCGCCCAAGATGCTAGCGATATCGGCGGCAGTTGCCGCGGTCTTGCCGGCGGTATTCGCTTCACTACACGCCTTATTCTTGGTCGAGTCAGTAGCGTTCGGGTCACAGTTGTCCGCCGCCTCCCCTTTCTTCACCCAGGCGACGGTGCCCATCGCCAGCGCCGTGCCGAGACCGGCTACGCCGACGCCCCCGACGACGTAACCCCAGGTGGTTTGGCTAAGCCCGTCTCCGTCGGCTCCTCGACCACGCCCCGCGGCGCCGGAAGTTTGGTTGCTTCCGGGTGGGAGCTTCTCGCCCGGGCCGACCTGGATCGTCTTTCGCTCGCCTAGCGCTAGTTCGACCGCGACGAGCTGGGTCTTGAAACCCGGTGCCTCGACGACGATGCTGTACTTCCCTGGGTTTAGAGGCAATTCGACGTTGAGGCTGCCGCTGATCGGCGTGTCATTTCGCCAAACTTGGGTGTTCTTGGGTGCCCCCTCACGTAGTGTCACGGTGAGGTGCGGCACTTTGTCTTTGAGCTCGGTGATCTTGTACTGAGCGAAGTCGTGGCGGTTGTCGCCTGCGGCTAGCTCCGTAATCGCGCCGCGATAACGTTCCCACGCGGAAGCCACGCGACCGATGCGCTCCTCACAGTTTCCGAGGTTAAGAAGGGTGCCTGGCGCCGGATCCAGCCGCTGGCTCTCTTCGAACTTGGCGCATGCTTTTTCGTAATTCTTTTCAGACATCGCGGCGCGGCCGGCCTCGAAAAGCACCTGCGCCGCGGCCCGGTTTCCAGCGACATCCCTCGTCTGAGCCTCCGCCAATGCTGGGAATGCGAGCAGTCCCACGAGTCCAAGAGCTACTAAGGCGGTTCGAATCGGTACAGTCACAGCGGGCGTCCCAATGGTTCATTGGCCCTTTACCACCAATCCAGAGTTGAATACATCTGTGGTTGCGTAGGCGTTACCCTCCTGGCGGCGCCGGCCCGAAAACTGCACCCACCGGCGATTGTGTTGTGCGATATTGTGGGTATTATGGCGCCGGGGCCGAGCGGAGGCGATTGTGCTATGCCGGTGCCCTGCCTGCTGTCCACCGGAGCCACCCTTGAACGAAGCCCAGCTTAGAGAGTTTGCTGAAGCGCGAGTCGGCACGACGCTGTGCGACAAGTGGCAGCTCGAAAAGCTACTGGGCGTTGGTGGAACAGCCTCGGTATACTCGGCGAGCCATCGCAACGGTAAGCGAGCTGCGGTCAAGGTGCTACACCCCGAGTTGTCCGCCCAGCAGCAGTTCCGCGACCGTTTTCTGCGCGAGGGCTACGTCGGAAACCGGATCGAGCACGAGGGGGCGATCACCGTCTACGACGATGACGTCACCGAGGACGGCTGCTCAATGCTCGTCATGGACCTGCTTGAGGGTGAGAACCTTGAGGCACGGCGGGAGCGTAAGGGCGGAGTCCTCGACGCGCTTGAGGTGCTGTCGCTGACGGATGAAGTCCTAGACGTACTTCAGGCGGCGCATGCCCGCGGCGTCGTGCATCGCGACATCAAGCCAGAGAACCTTTTCGTCACCACCGACAACAAAGTGAAGCTGCTGGATTTTGGCATCGCTCGCATCGACATCATTGACGATCCCGGCAAGACGCTCGCTGGCATCGCGATGGGCACGCCTGCGTTCATGCCTCCCGAACAGGCGAGCGCTCGTTGGGAGTCCGTGGATGGGCAAAGTGACCTTTGGGCGATCGGCGCCAGCATGTTCACCTTGCTCACCGGGCGTTACGTGCATGAAGGCGAGACCGTGAACGAGTCGCTGGCGATGGCAGTGACGAAGAACGCGCCTCCGCTTCGGTCTGTGGCCACCCAAGCGCCGGAATCCGTCGCTGCAATCGTCGATAAGGCGCTGGTCCGCGATAAGACTCAGCGCTGGCGGAACGCCGCCGAGATGCAGCAGGCCGTCCGCTTGGCGTATCAGCAGCTGCAAGATCTGCCCGAGGGGGATCGGTATTCCCTCAGCCAAGGCAAGCTGGGCGTACACTCAGCGCCGCCGCTTGAGCAGGTTGACCGGATCGGCTACGGGGCGAACACGGGGGAGCCCGTTACCGCGGGAGTCTACGACTGGCCGAACCCGCCCATCGACCGACGTAAGCGTTGGGTTTACGTCGGTATCGGGGCTTCGGCCGCGTTCTTGGCCCTGGTGGTCACACTCAATTCCGGCGGGGATTCCGAGCCTGCTCCGGACACTGCGAGCGCGACGTTACCCCAGGCCGCAACCGGCGCCCCATCCCAGAAACCGACGGAAGTCCCTCCGGCGGCAGCGCCCGTGACCGCTCCGTCTGCCGCGGCGGCTGGCGACCCTCCCGACAACGAAGACCACCCCACCCCCGCTGGTGAGGCCGCGAAGGCTGGCGCAAAACGGACTGGCAAAAGGAACGTCGGGGACAAGACGCCAGACAAAGCCGCCCCACCCCCCCCCACGCCACCTCCCGAGAAGCCCGAAAAACTCGACCCTGATGAGGTCCCCGACCCGTTCGGCAGCCGAGAGTGAGTTTCGACCCCAGCTCGTTTCCAGTTGTTCGGTAGTCTTCGCCGAACTACGTCCGCAAGCATGGGAAAGCTCGCAGAGCTGAATGCACTCGCGTTAGCGGGTGGGGGTGCTGAGCGCGTCAAGAAGCAGCATGACTCGGGCAAGTTGTCTGCTCGGGAGCGGATCGAGGTGTTGCTCGACCCAGGCAGTTTCGTCGAGATGGACCGCTTGGTGACGACGCAGTGTGGCGACTTCGAGATGCAGGAGCGTCGCGCCGTGGGAGACGGCGTCGTTACAGGTCATGGCGCTGTCGAGGGGCGCCCTGTGTTTGTATTCTCCCAAGACTTCACCGTTCTCGGGGGTTCACTCGGAGCGGCTCACGCTAGGAAGATATGCAAGATCATGGACCTGGCGATGTCGGTCGGCGCCCCGGTGATCGGGCTGAACGATTCCGGCGGCGCGCGTATCCAAGAGGGCGTCGAATCCCTCGCTGGCTATGCGGACATCTTCCTCAGAAACACGCTGGCGAGTGGAGTCGTGCCGCAGATCAGCGCCGTCCTCGGACCGTGCGCGGGTGGGGCGGTCTATTCCCCCGCGATCACCGACTTCATTCTGATGGTCGAGGGCACGAGCCACATGTTCATCACCGGTCCGGACGTGATTTCGACGGTCACCCACGAACAAGTGACCAAGGAGCAACTGGGCGGGGCCCTGACACACGCAGAGACGTCGGGCGTGGCGCACTTCGCATTACCCGACGATCGAAGTTGCCTGCTCACGATTCGCCGGCTGCTGAGTTTCTTGCCATCGAACAATGCACAAGACGCACCCATATTGGCGCCAAGCGATCCGGTGGACCGCCCACTTGAAGGGATCGAGTCACTCATTCCGGAACAAAGCAACAAAGCCTACGATATCAAGCGGCTGATTGTCCTTTGCGTAGACCACGGCGACTTCTTCGAGGTCGCTGAGGCTCACGCGCAGAATATCGTTGTCGGGTTCGCTCGCATCGGTGGTCGCTCGGTCGGCATCGTGGCCAACCAACCCCTCGTGCTCGCCGGAGTTCTGGACATCAACGCCAGCGTCAAGGCGGCGCGTTTCGTACGGTTCTGCGACGCTTTCAACATACCCCTCGTCACGTTTGTGGACGTGCCGGGGTTCTTGCCCGGCGTGGATCAGGAGCACCGCAGGATCATCCTCCACGGCGCCAAGCTGCTGTACGCATTCGCGGAAGCGACGGTCCCAAAGATCACCGTGATCACCCGAAAGGCGTACGGCGGCGCCTACGACGTCATGAGCAGCAAGCACATCGGGGCCGATGTGAACCTCGCGTTTCCCACGGCCGAGATAGCGGTCATGGGCCCGGAGGGTGCCGTCAACATCATCTTCAAGCGAGAGCTCGCCGAAGCCGCCGATCCGGAAGAGGCGCGCAGGCGGTTTGTGGCCGAGTATAGAGAACGCTTCGCTTCGCCTTTCAAAGCAGCGGAGTTGGGCTTTGTCGACGCGGTGATCGAGCCGGGTGAGGTGCGGCGCCGCTTGGCCCATTCGCTGTGGATGCTGGCCAACAAACGGCGGGAGCTACCCAAGAAAAAGCACGGGAATATCCCGCTCTAGGAGCGCTCCCGGTGGTTCTATAAGAGAGAGCTCTGGTCGCGGCCCCATCAGCTCCGTGGAGGCGATTTCGCGATAGATCACGGAGTGTGATATAGCCGCGGCCAGGCTAATGAGTGCGTTTTCGATTCCCGACGGGCAAGCAGTGTTCGGCCACAAGCGGCTAGACTGGACGGCGCAGACCTGGGTCGTTGTGTCCTTGCCGCACCGCGGCTTCGATTGTCGCTTGGGGCAAGGTCGATGACACTGACCCAGGCGCCAGCCAAGACACTGCGCTCGGGGCGCCCGTTGGGAAGGGCTAGCGCGGACGCCGGGACGCCGCCACCCGCCCGGTTGTCCACGGAAGAGTGAGACGGTGCTGATGACTGAGCGAGCCCACGCGGTCTTGGCGCTCAGCCTGCTGTTGGCGGTGGGCTGTGTCACGCTACTGCTCAATCTAGACGGTGCCCAGTTCGACCGCTGGGACGAAGCGGCCTACGGGGGGATGGCCCGAAACGCTATCGATTTTGGCTCGTACTTGGTACCGCTGAACGAAGACGGTCAATACGCCGGTAAAGTCTTCAGCAAGCCACCGCTGACGATCTGGGCTGTGGCCCTGTCCTATTCTTGCTTCGGCTTCACGCTTAAAGCCTTGCGACTTCCCTTCGCGCTCGCGACGCTGGGTAGCGCGCTGGTGTGTTTCTTCTGGGGCTGGCGCATGCTCCGCGATTCGCGCTTGCCCCGGTTCGCTCCCTGGTTCGGTTTCGCCTGGGGATTGGCCATCGTCGTTTCCGACGGCGCGATGCAGTGGGGCAGGCGCGCCCGCATCGAGCCGATGTTGGTGTTCTTTCTTTTGTTGGCTCTCGCCAGCTACGCGAGGACGAGCACATCCAGACGTCTGGGCCTCGGGTGGGCGCTCGCCGCTGGGTTTGGGTTAGCCGGCGCCTTCCTGACTAAGCAGTTAGCGTTTGGACTCGCCGCGCTGCCGATTCTCCTGTTTGAGCTCGCGCGAGTCCGCCGAGACACATGGTCGCACGCGCTCTACCGCCTGAGCGCCGCCTTCGGTGTGGCGCTCTCGGTCGCCTCAGCGTGGCTCTATTTTGCGTATGCCCAAGTGGGCCAGAAGTTACTGGACGTGATGTTCGGCTTTTCGGTGGTGAGCCGCTTTGCTGGGCTCTCTGGGACAAAGCACTTCAATACGCTGAACCGAATCCCAGATTGGCTTGAGCGCTCCGCGACGCCTTTTCCGTGGGTGCTCGGGGTCGCCGGGACCCTACTTGCTGTGGGAGTCCTATCGCGCGAGACCGCTCAGGCGCGGCTAGCGACGGGCAACCGGTCACCGCACGAGTCGCTGCTGGTGGCCCTGTTTCTCCTGACCGGAGTTGCGGTGCTTGAAAACGCGACTCGCAGCGTACTCCCTTGGTACGCGTGGAGCCTGGTGCCGCCCACACTGTTCGGTTGCGCTTGGTGGGTCTACAAGGCTGTTGAGGCCCTAAGGCTCCGCGCTCCCAGCGAACTGACCGCAGTCGATGGCGCATTCGTTGCGCTCGGTTCTATTGTGCTGTGGGCTAGTTTTGCGCAGACGTTCGAACACGTTGGCTCGAAGCTCAACGCAGCCGTTGGCTTCGGCGCAGTTGCGGCGCTCTTGGCAGCCGGCGCGATGCCGCGCTGGCCACACGCATTTCGCTGGAGCCCGAGCGGAGCCAGCTTGGCGCTGGCCGTGCTCGTGGCTCTGGCTTTAGCAGTGACGCCGCTTCGCTACCCCGCTTACATGAGCGAGGCTCCGCCGCCCGCCGCTGCGATGTCCGCAGTGGCTAGCGCCAGAAAGATCTCGATCGGGCCGGAGGTGCTCTCAGGCGATGCTCGGTTCATCGACCGAGTTACGATGTTCGGGAAGACGTCAAAGCGGAGCGCTATCGCTCCATGGACCGACGGCAACAGGGGCCAGTTCGACGCCCGGGTCGAGGGGACGGTTCTTCCCAGCGAGCTGGCTGTCGCTCCAGCGGTTCGCGTGACTCGCGTACCCGGTGGCACCGTGTACCTCGGAGATCTGACCCAACCCCCGTTCCAGGAGTCGTCGCTCGCTGAGCTACTGGCAAAAGGTCCGCTGACGTTCGAGGCGGAGCATTTGGCGACCGAAAACTGGAACACGCTCTCCACGGAGTCCGACGCTTCAGGAGAAGCAGCTCGTACGCTAGAGCCCTGGTTCAGCGAAGACCAGGGCTCTACCGATCTGTCGCTGGGGCAAACCCTGGTCTTGCCCGCAGGAGCGTACATCGCGTCCTTTTTCCTGCGCTGGGACTGCAAGGGATACCGTGACGCTAACAGCGTGACGCTGGAGGCGGCCGACCACCGTAAGATTCTTGGGTGCTCACCAGCTCAGCAGGAGACCTACGTTGAGGAGCTTGTCCCGTTCAGTCTTGGCCGCCCTTCTGGCGTTAAGCTACGGGTCGCCGGTGCGCGCGGGCGGAGGCTTCTAAGTCACGACAAGACCGAGCTCTGGTCAGCTGTGGTCTACAATAGGGAGCGCCGTCCGCCGCATGAACGCGCCGCCCAAGAGAAGAAGAATCGGAAGAACCGCGCGACGAAGCGCTCACGGGAACCAGATCCCGATCCCGCCAGCGACGAACCCAAGGATGCCCAGCCGTGATTGAGACCATGAATTGTCTGGTCGGTACGACACTTGCCAGTCACCCAGCCGACGCTCGGACACCCCGCTTCGGAGGAGAGTTGGCGGCGCGCTACGGGCGCGACGCGACTCAATATCACTTTGAGCGTCCCGCGTTTTCGTTGGGGGTCTTGAAGGGTCCTGGAAAAGCTGTGGGCACGGCGCGGGACGCAGCCGGGTTCATAGCGCTCCTTGGATTCGTTCACCTTCCGCTTCCCGGCTGGACGGGGGCGAGCCCTGTGGATCATCCCGACCTTGTGGCGGCGCACTTGCTCGCTCGATTTCGCTCCGAGGGGCTGCGATTCCTAGATGACGTCTACGGTCACTTCAGCGTGGTGCTCGTGGATGAGTCTGAAGAGCGGGTTGTCTTCGCCACCGATCCGTATGGCGTTCGAAAGGTGTTCTATCACTCAGCAGCCGAGCTACGGCTCGGCACGAATCTGCTGACGATTGGCAAGGCCATGGGGGAAGCTTTGGAGGTCGACCGCAGCCTGGAAGACTTCTTCCTCGTGCACGGTTTTCATCCACTTGACCGCACTCCCTACGCGGGGGTGCGACGCACCAAGCCGGCGACAGTGTATGAGTGGCAAGCGGGCAAGCTCAGCGAGCACCGTGTGACGCTCCGCGATCCTTGGGCGAATGAGGCGGTCGCCGCTGACTTGTCGGGCGCGACAGAAACCGAAATAGCCAAGCAGCTCTACGACGCGTTCATGTTGGCGCTGGAGCAGCAGGTCAGTGACGACCGCCGGGTTGCAGTGTTACTCGGTGGATTTGACTCAGCGCTGGTAGCGTCCGCCCTGAAAAGGCTGGGTAAAGAAGTAGAGACCTTCTCGTTCTTCTACAACGACCCGCGCTTCGATCAGCCGCATACGGACACCGTCGAGAAGTTCCTTGGAATTCGTCACCACTGGGTTCCGATAACCGGGGAGACAATTGCCGACGGTTTGGCGGAGTATGGCGACATCTTCAATGAGCCCACGTGCTGGCCGAACTATGTGATCCAGACTGAGCGCCTAGCTCGGGTGATTCGCGAGATGGGCTTCGAGCACTGCTACACAGGGGACGGCTGCGACTCCGTCTTCTTCGGCTACCCTCTGACCTACAAGCGTCTAAAGGTAGTTCAGGCCTTCAACAAGGTGCCTAAGGCGCTCAGTACGCTGGCGCTCAACGGTTTGGGGGCTCTGCCGCTCGAAGGGTGGGTTGGTAGGCCCTACCACGTGTCGATGGGACTGCTCCGCGGGAGGGAGCTCAGCGCGGCCGCCCGGCAGATGTTGAGCCTAAGGATCTTCGATGAGTCAACCTTGGCTCGCCTGCGCCTCGGCGCCAGTCCGGGTCAATATTTGCGGGTCTCTGAGGTGGTCGAACAGCTTGCGTCGCACCACCGAGACGATCACCCCGTGCGGTTGGCTTACCAGGGTAAGAACCTGATTTCCCCGACTAAGACCAAGCTCACCGGGAGCACGGATGCGACAGGCCTACTCATCAACTCGCCGTTCATGCACATCGGCATGAAACATTTCACGAGTCGTTTGCCCGAGACCTTGATCCGTTCAGAAGAGGGCGGAAAGCAGGCTGACACCATTGGCAAGTACATTCTCACCAAGATGGCTGAGCAGGAGCGGTTGTTGCCGCCCGAGGTCATCCACCAAAAGAAAGTGGGTGCGGTGGATGCTCCGGTGACCGAATGGTATGCCGGAGCGTGCCATTCAGTGATGCTTCGATTGATGGGGAAGGCGCCCTTTGATTCCGACCCGAGGTACTTGGAGCGCCTGCTTGTCGAGAAGCCGATTGAGCGGGTTTACGGAAAGCTCATCGGCAAGCACACGAACAATTCAGCTTCGCTGATGCTCGGGCCGTCACTCTTGGCAACGCTAGGTGCGCTGATCCCGGACTAATGCCCTGCGCGCACGCGTTCCAGACTTGCTAGCACTTCCAACAGTTCGCGATTGAAACCGTGAAACGCAGAGTCTTCGGGCCAGGCAGGCGCGCCGTCTAGCAGGTGCCGCGCTCGCGCAGTCTGCCCCAGGGTGAGGCGCGCTGTGGCTTCGGCGTAGCGCATCGGCCAATACAGTAGCGGGTTTTGCCGGGCCGCCAGGCGCAACCACCCGGTGTCGGTCTGGGTGGCCTCGCGGGAGAACGCTCGAGCCATCGCAAGCGTCGCGGCCCTCAGCGTCACCGCCCGGCTGCGCTCCCAGCGGGACGAGGGCAGGGGTAGATCACCCATAGCTTCGGCGACGATCCATGCCGCTTCGAAGCGACCCTCGCAGCAAGCGAGCAGCGCATCGAGGAACAGGCGGTGCTCCAAGGTTTCTTCCCAGGCGGCTCCCCTATGCGCTAGGTCGAGCACCCGCTTGGCCCGGTCCGTCAGCCCGTGGGCGGCTAGGGCGGTAGCGCGCATCAGTGGGCCGACGGTTCGCGCGTCTTCTTGTTCGGTGTCCGGCCCCCACGCCGCCAACAGGGCCTGAGTATTGCCCCGTAGCACGAGGTCGCGAAACCGACGCCGAGCGCGCACCCTGGGCACAACCACCCCGGCGACGCAGCCGGCGAGCACCAGCGCGACCCACGGCGCCTCTAAAGCGGCGGCTAGGCCGAATGCGGCCAGCGCGGCGGAGGCTACGAAATAGGCCCACCCGAGAAACACCGACGAGCGACTGGGTGGCGTGAGCGATGCGGCCATCGGGCGACGCATTTCACGAAACGCCGCCCAATGCAAGCGGCCTCTGGCGCCAAGATTGGCACAGAACGTCCTTGAAAGTCTTGACCGAGCGCGTAGTCTGCGGACGTCAGGAGAGTATGGGTCCGCCGACTTGGCGCCTTGAACCCCGCCAGGCCCGGAAGGGAGCAACGGTAGAGGCAAGCGAGTGTGGCGGACCCTTCCTGATTCAACATAGGGGCGTAACGGGCAAGGGCGGGCGCTTCGCAAATCCTTGGAGG
>JBDKJZ010000083.1:0-13673 GCA_039796375.1 Pseudomonadota bacterium | reverse complement strand
AATCGTTTCAGAGCTTCGTTTGCAGGTCAGGGACGGCACCACGCGCGGTGTGCTCAACGCGCCCATGCAGTGGGCAAAGCGACCGCTGCCACAAATTGGCCAGCGCGCCAATGCGAAGCTTACACTGCGCGACTTTCAACTGAAGGTGCTCGGGCCGCTCGTTGGATCGTTCGCGAACGAGCTTTCAGGGGTGCTGGAGGGCGACGTCCAGGTGGCCATCACGCCGGAAGGAACGCGGCTGTCAGGATCGGCACATCTGTCTGACGGCGCGGTGCAAGTCCCCGCAATCGGGCAACGCTTTAGCGAGGTCTCTGCGCGTGTGGTGGTGAGCGACAATAGCTTCCAATTGGAGGAGTTCAGCGCACGCGGCGCCACGGGGCGAGTCAAGGCCACCGGCAGTGCCCGCCTCGATGGGTTTGCGCTGCGCGAGGCCGCACTCAAGGCCACGATTGCAGAGAATGAGCAGTTGCCTATCACCATAGAAGGGGCGGCAATCGGCGACGCATGGGGCACAGTGAAGCTGTCCTACAGCGCGCCCTTGTCAGGAGCGCGGCAGCTTGCGATTGATGTTCCGCGCTTCACGCTCATCACCCCGGACACCGCGCACCGTAGCCTTCAGAGCTTGGACGACGACGAAGGCATTCGCGTCGGCGCCCACCGCGCCGATGGAGCTTTTGTTCCCCTGCCCGTCCAACCTTTAGAAACTGAGGACGATGCGGCGGAGGAAGGACGACCCCCGCTACGAATCCGCGTCAAGTTGCGAAACGTAACCTTTGAGCGCGGGAGTATCGCAACCGTACAACTCGTTGGCGAGCTGACGGTGGTCTTAGCCGAAGAGATGACGGTAGACGGTCGCATCGAGCTGCGAAGAGGGGAACTTGACGTGCAGGGCAAGAAGTTCGAGATCGAGCGAGGGGTGATTACGTTTGACGGAAAGGACCCCGAAAACCCGACGATCACTGCTACGGCTCGCTGGGACTCGCCCACTGACCACGCAGTGTTTGCGGAGTACTCCGGAGATGTCGAGAACGGCAAACTCACGCTCCGCGCAGAACCTCCGTTGACTCAGGATGAGATCGCAAATCTCCTGATGTTTGGCTCGACCGAGGGCGGCGGAGGTGTCGGAGAAACTGATGAATCCGACGTGGCGCTCGCCGTCGCGGGTGGAACAGCCGCGCAGGGCCTGAACCAAGGAATCTCTGACCTGACAAACCTGGATGTCACAGCGCGTGTCGACCAGAGTACCGGAAGCGCTCGGCCCGAGTTGGTTTACCAAATGAGTCGACGAGTTGCGGCGAAGGTGAGCCGCGCACTCGGAGAGCCGACACCAGGAGAGAGCCTGGATCGAACCTTTCTAACACTTGAGCTGCGACTGCGACGGCACTGGGCGCTCTCCGCGCTGCTCGGTGATCGTGGTGCCACTGCTTTGGACTTGATTTGGCGACGCCGCTACTAGTCGGAAATACCGAGCACGCGAACTCGATTCAATCGACCAAGCCCTGCTCACGCTCGTTCCGGCCGAGGGTGACCTACTCTGATGTCGTTCGCCTTTTCACCAGCGAGCTTCACGCAAACACTTCGCTGTACCGCGAAACAACTCCCACAGCCTTGGGTTACTGGCCCTGCTGTCCGCGCAAGTCCTCGCACGCCTTAGAAGGCCGCCGCTCATCCGGGCGCGTCCCTGCTGATCGTGAAAGCCGTTGGTGAGGTCCCAACGGGGGAGTAGCGCAGGCGATTGATGGGGTGGGGTAGCGCGAGCAAGTATTCACCAGCTACCCCACTCGAAGTGCGAAGTCCCCCCTAAGCAGATCGATTCATGTTGTCCGAAGGTGAACAGAGCCAGCACGCGAATGCGAATCGTCGTGACGAGAGCAGCCACCTCGCTCGACTTCAGATGGGGAAGCTGCTTGACTTCGAGACACGCGCTCACCGGGCCAATTCGCGCCGACATACACGTCTACGGTCGCGGCCGGTGCCGGAGCACTTGTGGTCAGCGTCTGCTCGCCATGGGTAGCGAAAAACAGAGTCACAGAGGCCGCGGCGGCCAGCGCTCCCGAGCCCCACATCCACGCGCTTTGTCGGGCGGGCGTGTGCCCGGTGATCGTGAGAGCGCCGTTCCGCTCAGCGGCTTGGGTCCGCGATGCCCTCAGGACACTGCGGACCCGCTGCGCGGAGGGACCACGAGCGGCAACGAGATCTCTTGAAACACCGGCAGCGCCTCACACCGAGCGCAATGAGCCTGAAGGACCGGGACGTCGCAGCGCAAGTCCGGCTGCCCCTCCCGCAGGAAACGGTAAGCCGTAGCAACAATGATGTCAGCGTGACTGAGACGGTCCCCGAGCCACCACTCAGTCGCGACCTGGGATCGCTCTCGCTCAAGCAGCAAGAGCGTCTCCGTCACTTGCTGTTCGCAGCGCCTGACCCACGCGACGCTCTGGGTGCCGGGCTCACGAAACTCCCGCTCCACCACGAGCGCCACCGCCTTGTCGGCGACGCCGGCGGCGAGGGCGCTGATCCGTAGCCCAGCGCGGCGCGCGGGGCCGCGCCGCGGCAGCAGCAACTGCGCGTCAGTCACTTGTTCATCCAGGTGGTCCAGAATCGCGAAGCTGTCGACCAAGACCTCGCCCGAGGGCAGCACCAAGCTGGGCGCGCGGCGCAAAGGGTTCCTCGCCGCGATCAGCTCCGCGTGGCGAAACACAGACCAGCTTTCGTGCTCAAACGGCATCTCGTACAGGCGCATCGCGATGGCCACGCGTCGCACGAAAGGCGAGTCGTAGAGTCCGATAAGCGTCGGCAGGGTCATACTGCTGCCGTAGCCGAACCCGCGAAAAAGATCCACTCAGTCTGCGCGCAGAAACCCAGTGCTGCCCGCTACTGGTCCTTGTCGGTAGGGGCGGGACAGGTGTCGTTGCACAGACCAAGGTCGCCCTCGCGCGTCGTGTTCGGGGCGCACCGAGGATTGTTCTCAACGTGCTTGAGAACTCCGCGAGCGCACGATCACGGCCGATCTGGCCGGGCTGCGGCGAAGTTCAAACTGACCTTTGGCTGTCACGTGCAGTTCTTGCCGCTCACGACTCGACAAACGGATTGCGGTTTTTAATAGGCTGACGAGCTAGCCCGTAGACGCACAAGACCGTGAAATACAGCAATCCCGCAGGCGTAGTCAGAACGCCAAAGAACACCCTCATGCCGAGCAGGAGCAGTGGTTCCCCGACATCGAGCCCAAGCCCACCAGATCAATCCGAAACCGACGTGGGGAGCGACCTGCCACAGTGCGTACCACAGACAGAAGTCGGGCGCCCCGGAGAGGGCCGGCGGCGCACCAGCGCCGCTCCGGTACAATATTGTGACGGGAACACACCCGGCTGCCGGAGCTGGTGAAGCCGGGGGGGTGCCCTTTTGAGCACTATGCGGCGGCCCTAGAGACTCGTAGCCTTGGGTCCGGAACAATGAACATACAGCTGCTGATAGACGCGATCGTACGCCAGACCACGGTGCTGATCGCGCAGCTCGCCACCACCGGCGGCGCGCGGGCGCCTCTGGCCCACGTCGCGAACCAGGTGTTCCTTGAGCTCGCTCAGGAGCTGGAGTCGCAAGGGGTCAGCCGCAAGGTGAGCGCCGATATGTTCGGAATGGCTCTGCGTGCGTACCTGAAGAAGATCCAGCGACTGGCTGAATCTAGCAGTATTCGGGGGCGCTCACTCTGGGAGGCGGTGCTTGAGTACCTGTCCGAGAACGAGGTCCGGACGAAGGCCGAGGTATTGAACCGTTTTAGGCACGACGATGAAGTCGTCGTTCGCGGCGTGCTACACGACCTGGTGGAGAGCGGGCTGGCGTTTTCAGCAGGCAGCGCGACGAGCAGCGTGTATCGGGCCACCACCGACGAGGAGCGCGGCGCGCTGCTCCGCGGCGGACAGGGCCTTGGGGACTTCATCTGGGCGCTGGTCTATCGCGAGGGTCCCTTAACTTCGGAGCGCCTGCTTCAGCTCGTGGGTGCCGGAGGCGAGGAGGTCGGAGCAACCCTGGCTCAGCTGGAGGCGACCGGCCGAATCGTGTTGGACGCGCAGCAAGGTTACTCCGCAAAGGAGTTCTACGTGCCGCTGGGCAGCGCGGGCGGTTGGGAAGCCGCGATGTATGACCACTATCAGGCGCTCGTAAAGACGCTCGTTACTCGCCTGAGCCAATCGCAAGAGGGCGCGAAACCAACAGCAGATACCGGGGGCAGCACTTACACCTTCGACGTCTGGCCCGGTCATCCGCACCACGACGCGGTCGTCGGTACATTGGCTACGCTGCGCGGTGAGCTGACCAAGCTACGGGAAGCGGTCGAGCAGGCGAACCAAGCTACCGAGACTCCCGAAGCGTACAAGTCTGTGGTCGTCTACGTAGGTCAATGCACAACGCTTCAGCCGTAAGCACAAGGGCTACTAATCATGAAGTATCGAGTTCTAATCCTAGGATTGTTAGCGGTTGCGGGCTGCGCCAAGGGCGAGGTCACCGGCAGTGAGTCACACTTCATCAAGTGTGGTGTTGACGAGGACTGCCCCGAAGGCACCTGCGACGAGGATCGCGGTGTGTGTGTCGGGACCGACGCGGGAGCGATGCCTGAGGACCTGACCGACCCACCGCCACCGCCACCACCACCGCCACCATCACCACCGGATATGGCGGCTGAGTCACGCGCTGATGCTGGGACCTCGGCGCCGTTGCCGGATCCGCCACCGTCGTCGACCGCGATGGAGCCGGCCTCCAACCTAGGACAGCCGTGCACGGTCGAGTTCTCAGTCAAAACTGAAGGCTACGGCGGGATGTTCGGGCAAAACAATACAGGCGCCATTTGGATCACCGACAAGGATGGTGCCCCTGTGCGTTTGCTCGAAGGCTGGATCGGCAACAGCGGGCGCCGGGTTCTCAAGCGGTGGAAATCAACGCGCGTGGGTATGGATGCGATCAGCAGCGCGTCAATTAGGCCGCACCAAACCCACGATGTTTCCTGGGACTGCACGGACCAGGCTGGGCAGCTCGTGCCACTTGGAACGTATGTCGTGCACGTTGAAGTAGCGTCGAGCAACACCGACATCCCCTATTTCACGATCCCGTTTGAGCACACAGGTACCCTCGCGCTCGAGGAGACGGTGGCCCCGATCCGAGGCTTTGCTGGAGCGACCTTGAAATACCAGCCTGAGAACGGGGCGTCGGGGGCTCCTCCTCCGCCCGTCTGCAAGGAACTGCTGATGACAGGAAAGGAGTCACCTTGGTGCGAGCTGAGCACCTCGTGCCCGGGTGCGATGGAGCAAACGTCTTGCGAGCAACATGTCCAAGGACAGACCTATTGCACGTGCTCAAGTACGAGCGGACTCCGCGAAGTGCGTTTACCCGATGTGACCACCCCGGACGCGTGCGCGGCAGCACGCGAGCAGTGTCAAGATCTAGAGCCCGTCGTTACTCAGCGCGAGTGCAGCTTCACGCCGCTCTTCTACCTGACAGCTAGCGGCGCCCCCGCCTGCTCGCTGACCAAGGACTGCCTTTTCATCGCAATTGACCAAGGTATCACGTTGGGTCCCCGCCGGACCGTCGCCGCAGTTGACTGCGAGCAAGTCGGCTCGGGCTGGCGGTGCAACTGCTCGAACTACAAACAAGTAGATCGTTTCTCTTTCGACCTTGAGGACGGTGCCGACGCTTGCGGCAGGGCCTTAAGCGCTTGTGAGGAGTTGTAGGACTCCACCACTTGCAACACCCAGCTAGCTCCGCAACCTCAGCCGTGCGCCCCAGGAACGTTGGAAGCACTCGCTGAAGTCCCGCTCAGGTCCACACGGGACAACTGCGGGTCGATGCGCTGGCGCAGAACACACGAAACTGACCGGCGCCGCGACTGAGCAGGAGAGCTTTCTCGAGCGATCGTCGTTCTGCCGCTGTCGCGAGTGGGCTTCAGTTGATTGGCCAGTGCAACAACGAGCCTGTCCATGATGAAAAATCAGTCTTCTAAGAACGCGACGCCAGGGAGGACCTTGCCCTCGAGGAATTCGAGGCTGGCGCCACCACCGGTGGAGCAATGCGTGACCTTCTTCGCGACGCCGAATTTCTTCGCGGCCGTAGCCGTGTCGCCGCCACCAACGATGGTCGTGGCACCCAGCGCGGTCGCTTCAGCAATGGCGTCAGCCATGGCCTTGGTCGCGCCGGCAAACTTGTCGAACTCGAACACGCCAGCCGGACCATTCCAGATGATCGTCTTCGAAGAGAGGATCGCGTCGCGGTAGAGTTCGATCGACTTCGGGCCGGCATCGAGACCGCCCCAACCATCGGGAATGCCGGACTGAATGTCAGCGACCATCGTGTTGGCGTCCGGAGCAAATTTGTCCCCGCAGATGAAGTCCACGGGGAAAATTAGCTCGACGTTGCGAGCTTTAGCCTTCTCCACCAACTCGCTGACGATCTTGGCACCTTCGGCGTCGAAGAGGCTGTCGCCAATCTTCATGCCGTGAAGTTGCTTGTAGAACGTGTAGGCCATGCCGCCGCCGATGATGAGCTTGTCGGCCTTTTCGAGGAGATTTTTGATGAGCGGAATCTTGTCGGCGATCTTGGCGCCGCCGAGGATAGCGAGCAGCGGACGCTCAGGCATCTCGAGGACTTTAGCGAAGGCCTTCAGCTCGGCTTCCATGAGGAAACCGGCGGCCTTAACCGGGAGATTCACGCCAACCATCGAGCTGTGTGCGCGGTGCGCGGTGCCGAATGCATCGTTGACGAACACATCGCCCAGCTTGGAGAGCGAAGCGCGGAAGGCAGCTTCCTTGCCTGGATCGGCCTTCAGCTTGGTCTCGGTGCCGTCCGCGTTCTTGATCTTCACCTTGCCCTCCTCCTCGATGTGGAAGCGGAGATTTTCGAGCAACACAACGCTGCAGGGAGCGAGCGTAGCGCACGCGGCCTCCACGGCCGGGCCGACACAGTCGTCGAGGAAGGTGACGGGCTTGCCGAGTAACTTCTCGAGCTCAACCGCGACGGGCTTGAGCGAGAACTTGGCAGTCCTCTGGCCGTCGGGACGTCCGAGGTGAGACATCAGAACAACCGAGGCCCCCTGATCGAGCGCATGCTGGATCGAGGGCAGCGCGGCGGTGATGCGTTGCGTATTAGTGATAGCCCCGGTGGCCTTGTCCTGAGGGACATTGAAGTCCACGCGCATGAGGACGCGTTTACCGACGAGCGAAAGATCACTGATGCTTTTGGATTTCGGCATGGCAGAAAGAGGTTAGAAGAAGAAAAGCCACAGAACACGCAGAATACGCCGAAGCATAGCCCGGTGTTTTCCGTGGTGTTGTGGCGGCGCCGGAATGAATCCAAAGACGCCTCCCCTGTTCGAATACTCGGTCGCCATCTAAGTACGCAATTTCCGAGGACTTTGCGCCGCTGGCAGGTGAAGCGCAGGTCTGCGCGATGCATGAGGTGGCGCCCTCGGGAAAGCGCGACCGACACGCACCTAGGTGGTCAACCCGCTGAGTCAGCCGAACGCCAGCTTCAGGCGCTGCGGAGCCTCGCGAAGCAGTCCATTGGGGGGGCTATGGCTTGACGCACATACTCACGGCTGCTGAGTCCGTCTTTTCGCCCGTTTTTCCGCTGTAGGTCTCGGAGGCGATATCCCGGCACGCCCAGCCGGCTGGACACTCCGCAGCCTGTTTGCAGGTGATGCTGCAGTAGTTGCCGCTGTCAGCTGTAATGCAGGCTGCGCCAGGCCCGGCACAGGAATCACGCTGAGACGTATTCGCGCACGATCCACCAACTTCAATTGCTTCGAGGACACTGGCAATGTAGCCGCCGACCCCGAGCAGGACTAAAAACGCGGCAATGATGATAATTTTGGATTTGTTGTTCATGTTGCTTTCTGGACTAGTTGTATAAAGAGAACATTGTCAGTGAGTGCCCGAGTTAACTATTGAGTAGATGAGCCACAGAAGCACCGCTGCGCTCGCGAGGGTCACGCAGAACCCGAGGCCCATCGCTGCGCCCATCCAGCGGGAGAGTCGTTGAGCGGCAGGCGCCAGCGCCCGGGATCTTTCGAGCTGTTGCACCTGCTCGCGCTCCAGAGCGACGGCGCTCGCAGCAAAGAGCTCTTGGCCGACCACGCTTTCGGTCCGGCAATACGGACAGGAAAGGATCGGCTGGTTCGAAGCTGGCAGTTCGCCGCCGCAGACGCGACAGCGCGCTCTGCCCCCGTTGACGAGCGGGGGACGGGCAAGCAAGTACGGCCGTACGGTCACCCGGTAGCGGAAGCGCCCCACTTGGCGCGCAACCATAATGCTGACGGGGACAGCAAACAGCAACGCGGGCGTCGCGAGCGACGAGACCACGAGGCTCGCCAGCAGCTCCTGAGGAGCCACCTGCCAGAGAGGTACAGCGCCGAGCAGGACAACGACCGTGACACCGAGCGCCAGTACGAAGAAGAGGCCCGCGACGCTACCGACGGCAGATCCCTGCTCAAAAATTCTCGCCAGAGCCTTGAGCACGCCCGTCGCCTGAAACGCGGCGTTCGCCGCGAGCGTCAGCCGCCTATTTAGCTCCACCACCAAGTCGGCGTGCTCCTTGGGTAGGCCTTCGCGCAGACCACAATACTGGCAACTCAGTTCACCCGCCGCAACCAAGCACGAACCCCCGCAGACTCTGCAGAGCGCAGGGATTGGCTGGACTCGCTCTAGCGACACGCTCGCGCGAGTTCCGCTACGAGCCAACACACTCGCTCATGCACTGACTGCATGCCCGCCATCATGGCCTTCGGATCGTAGCCGGCCGCGAGCGCGCCCATTCCCCCACCGAAGCCGGCCGTTAAGTTCTCGCGAAACGGGTCCGAGAAACTCACGCCTGCGGTATTCACGGTCACGTCCACCTGCGTGCAGCCGAGCAGCAGCTCCCGAAGGCCCGGCGTTCCCAACACCTGCCCCACCAAGGCGGGTTGGTCGCCTAGAAACAGAAAGCGTTGGTCGAGCTCGAGGTCGCCCGCCTGCACTTCGTAGGGGAACTCCCTCTGCCACTGGTAGCTGCGGTTCTCGATGAAGTTGTCGACCTTGCCAGAAGCCCCGAGCAAGCGTCGATCGACGATTTGCAAGCCGACCCGCAGCGCGCCGGCCAGCGGCGCCGACCACCTGCACCAGTAGTAGAGCGCGTGGCCACCCTGGACGGTTTTGAAAAAAAATGTCACCGGGACGCCTGCGCAGTCACGGACCCAAGCTTGTCCCTCAGGCCCCCCCATCAGCCCCTGCGCGGCACTGGCGGCCCGGGCGTGCTCCTCGATGGGCGCGCCCGCGGGTAGGTTCGCCACACGAAAGCCGGTCTGCTGAAAGAATTCCCGGAAAGCGCCGGAGGCACCCGCTTGGATTTGCGCCTTCTTTTTCAGCGACCACAAGAGGTACGCGACAAACATTGCTCCAACGACCAGTGGCATCAGCAGATTCATACGGCGTTTTCCATTCTTCGTAGGGACTTAGACTCGCGGGCGCAGTTGGCTCGAGCAATGCCAACCCGTGACGTCAGCGAAATGTGCAAGGCATCTTGCTGGCAAGTGGCAATCAGCCACCAGGCCATGCAGCTACTGTCAGTGTCAGCGCAGAGCCGCGCACCATCTGCCCCACTTGTCCCCTATTGGCAGCAAGAGTCAGACGCTCATTCTTGGCGGCAATCGAAAGCGATTGTAGTGCCACTAGACTCAAGGCCCAGAGCCCGCCGTCGCGCCCGGTGAAGCGTCGGCCTGCGGGAGTGGGGTGGCTTGTCACTCGCTGCGCAAGCTACCCCACCTAGAAGGCTAATACACGCGGCTACCGCTCATCCCAAAGCTCGCCGCTGGGTTTCTTGGGTGCGGCAACCTTTGACGGCAGAGAAGCAGCGGGGCTCGGGTTCGCAACTCGACGTGCCACAGCTGGCGGCTTCGCTGAGGCTACGACCGTGGTTGGTGCGGGAGCGGCACTTGTTGTCGGCGCTAAACTTGCCGACGGGGCTGACCTTTGCGCTGAGTCATGCGGCGGGGCCGCGGTCGCCTCTTCGTCGATAGGATCAACTGGATGCGTGGCCTCGGGAGTCTCCGCGGAAGACGCGCCAGCAGGGCCACGTTCGGCGGGAACCAGGCTCGACCCCGTAGCGCTGTCCGCGGTCGAGGCCAAGCTCCGGTATCCGAAGAAGCCGAATGAGCCGACTAATAGGAGTCCGCCGACCCACGCGAACGGCATCGCTGAACGCCGCTTGGGGGGGCCCGTCTTGGAGAATGTCAATACTTGGCTGGTATTCGCTCCGACGGCGAGCGTAGCGGCGGATGATATTTCAGCGATGTTCCTCACCGAACCCACTGACACACGAGCCAGGCTTGGACTGCGGGACACTCCTAGGGCGGCGGCGAGTGCTTGCGCCGCCGCCCCCGCCGAAGCGTAGCGTTGAGCGGGGTCGCGATGTACGCAGCGCGAAAACCAAGCATCGAAGGAAGGCGGCCAGGTTGGTGCAATGCCGAGTTCTTGCGAGCGAGCGCTGGCAGCAATCAGCGGCTCAGCGAGAACTTCACCAAACAGTGCCGGCAACCCGGCGCTCGGGTTCGACGCTGCCCGCCAGTAGGGTTTGCCAGTCAGCAAGAAGAACGCGATCAAGCCTAGGGCCCAGACATCGGTTTGAGCAGTGATGGGAAGACCGCTTGCCTGTTCAAAAGCCATGTACAGCGGCGTGCCCTTGATCTCCTGACTGACGTTGGCCGTGTCGCTCAACACCTTGGCAATTCCGAAGTCCAGAATCTTGACGACGGGGTGCCCGTTCTCCCTGTGCGTCAAGAAGAGGTTCTCTGGCTTCAGGTCACGGTGCACGATGGCCTGTGCAGCGCCGTCTCTGGTTCGGTAGAAGTGCGCCTTGTCTAAGCCGGCTGCGGTTTGTGAGAGATACTCCACGACCAACTCAGAACTGAGCCGTCCGGACTCAAGCACGACGTCTTCCAGCTGCTTTCCTTGAAGCAGCTCCATCGCGAGAAACGGCATGCCTGTTTCTTCGTCCACGCCTGCGTCCAGCACCTGAACGATGTTTTCGCTGCGTACACGCGCGGCAATCTTGGCTTCGACTTCAAACTTCTGCGCCGCGTCGGCGTTGGCCAAGACGTGGGGAAATAGGACCTTTAGAGCGACCGGCAGCTCAGTTGAGATTTGCTCCGCTACGTAGACCGCCCCCATGCCGCCCGCGGCGAGGAAGCGCGTCACCCTGTAGCGCCCCGCGAAGAGTTGGCCCACTTTCAAAAGGTCCACGGCTGGGCAGGTTACCTGGAGATCGCACCTTGCGCTAGCCTCCGAGTGAGTCCACGGGAGAAGCCCGACAAGTTACTCAAGGGCGTGGAGTCCACCAGGCCTCGCGTGAGCTTAAGATCTTGGTAGCTTAAGATCTTGGTAACTTGTTTCTGTCGGGTGCTTGCCCCCGGGTCCGCGACGGGCAATAGTCAGCGCCGCTTTGCGGGGACCTGGGAGGTTCCTCTAGGTGGAGGTCTTTTAATGAGGAGCGGCATCGTGCGAGCTTGCAGCTGGTTGTGGGGAGTTGCGTTTCTGTTTTTGAGCGCGGGTGCGGTCGCTCAGGACATGGCCGCCGCCGAGGCACTGTTCAAGGAGGGAAAAGTCCTCTTCGACTCTGGGCAAACCAGTCTCGCGTGCGCGAAGTTCGCGGAGAGTCAACGCCTAGATCCTTCGCCCGGCACGTTGATGAACCTGGCGGCGTGTCACGAGAAAGAAGGAAAAGCAGCTTCGGCCTGGGCTGAGTTTCTGGCAGCCAGCCGAGCCGCCAAAGCTGCGGGCCGAGACGCTCTCGCGGAGGCCGCGGTCGCCCGCGCTCAAGGACTAGAGCCCAGCTTGGCGAAGCTGAGCATTTCCGTATCGGCCTCGGTCACAGGCCTCGAAGTGCTTCGGAACGGTGAAGTGCTTTCTGCGGCTTCGCTAGGAAGTGCCCTACCGGTGGATCCCGGTGAGCATCAGCTCATCGCGCGCGCAGAAGGATACGAAACTTGGACGGGCACGGTGAGCGTGAAGCCACATGAGGCTGCTGCCGTGGCTATTCCGCCGCTCAGTCGAAAGAGCACCGCAGAGCCGGAGAAACCGACCGAAGGCAAATCGAAGGATGTGCCGCCGACGCTTCAAGAACCCACGCGCGAGCAGCCCGCGTCGCCCGTGCTTGCCTACGTCGTGGGCGGAGTGGGACTTGCGGTCACCGGAGTTGGGCTGACGTTCGGCGCGCTGGCGAAGGACAAATACGACCATGCCGTAGATTTGTGTCCTACGCGTTCCGGCTGCTCGGAGGCAGCGCTTGATGAACGAGAAGGGGCCGATGAATTCGCGACGGTGGCCAACGTGGGTGTGCCGATAGGCTTAGCAACCCTGGGCGTCGGTGTCGTGCTTTACCTGATGAACGGCACTGAGACCATAAAAGAACAGAGCGCTATCTCTGCTGGCGGCACCTTAAGCTCG
Organism: Pseudomonadota bacterium; assembly: GCA_039796375.1. GTDB lineage: Bacteria > Myxococcota_A > Polyangia > Polyangiales > Polyangiaceae > SZUA-265. Next base: position 1,218 of record JBDKJZ010000083.1, on the reverse strand, counting down.
GGTGGAGCGTTCGCCGAAATAAGGGGGGCATTCTGATGAAAGTACCCACATCCATGGCTGTGCTCAGGGTCGTGTCCATGGCCGCGCCCTTGGCGCTTGCGGGCGTGGGGTGTCAGTCGATTCTAGGGTTCGAAGAGTTCAAGCGTGACCCCAGCGCGCTCGATACACGCGACGCTTCAACCCAAGCGCCCGTTGCCGATGATGACGACGCTAGTCGTGGACCGTCTGGTTCTGAGGCTGATCCGCAGGGCGCGGGAGATGCTTGCGCAACTGACGAAGACTGTGGGGAAGACTTGACCTGCTTGTTCTCGCGCTGCCGCATGCCTTGCAATGACGAGACGGACTGCGCTTCCTCTAGTGTTTGTCTATTCAGCGCGGTCAAGAAGGGTGGATGCCGGGTCGCGAGCGAGTCTTCTTGCACGAAAGACGTGTGTGACAATTCGCAGCTAGTGTGCGCCCTGGATGATTCATGTCGCGTGGAGTGCAGTGAGACCCGGTCGTGTGATTCACCAACACAAGTCTGCATTGCAGGCTCCTGCGTCAGCACCGTCGGCACAGATGCGGAACGCTTCGACTGCGGTGCGCTGAAGCCGAGCCAGGTCGGCTGCGATGGCGCTACGCTGGTGGCGTGCAACACCTTGGGGCCCGGGCTCGCAACGGTCGAAACTTGTGAGAGCAGCGCCGTGTGTAGCGCGAGCTTGCCTGCGAACAAGGCGTACGATCCCAAGGCTCCTCCCGCGTGCGGCGCGCTTTGTCCTGCGGGCGAGTGGTACTGTCAGGGGAGCCAGTTGCTTGAGTGCAAACAAGATGGCTCAGGGCCGGTAGACGACGGCACCATTTGCGCTACGGCAGAGCTGTGCGAGTTGGGTCGCGCAGTGGCGCCGCCGGTGTGCCCGGCTCCAACCTGCGATGACAATCAACGGCGCTGCGCGGGCAGCCAGACTAGCCTCGAGGCCCAAGAGTGCAACACAGGCCGAACTGCGTTCGAGGCCGTTGAGCTGTGCGATCCTGCGGGTTTGCAGTGCAATCCCACGACCGCCCAATGTTTGTCCCTGGGCGTCGATGCGAAAGAAGTCACGCGCGACGAGTACAGCGCCTGGTTGAAGACAGCACCGGAAGCCGGCGGTCAGGAGCAGGGCTGCAGCTGGAACAGTAGCTTCGAGCCCGAAGCAGCGTGTCTCAGCTCCGCGCCTTGCCAGGCTCCAGGCGGAGCGCCCA
>JBDKJZ010000082.1:0-13738 GCA_039796375.1 Pseudomonadota bacterium | reverse complement strand
CAGCTCGATCTCTTCGCGGCCGGCCATGACGATCGATACTGACACTCCGCTGGGCTCTGCCCCTCAAGAAGTCGCCCCCCAAACCCCGGGCGGTGGGGGGCAACCGAAGCGTTTCAAAGCGGCCGTCTACGGAGCCACGGGCTACATCGGCGCGGAGCTCGTCCGGCGCCTGATCTTGCACCCAGACGTCGAGCTCGTGCGGGTTTGCGCAGCCGACCACCTTGGAAAACCGCTGGGCGCGGCACACCCCAACCTTGAGGGTTTCACAGACCTGATTATCACGGCGGTGCCGGCGGACGAATCCCAGGTCGAGCGCGTGGACGTGGTGTTCCTCGCGCTCCCCCATGAGGTCAGCTGGCGAGTGGTGGCGCAGCTGCAGCACACAGGGACTCGCATCCTCGATTGCTCGGGCGCTTTTCGTGTCGATAAAGCCAGCGAATACGAACGCTTCTACGGCAACGTTCATCCTTTGCCGGACCTCTTGCCGCAGTTTGTCTACGGCCTCTGTGAGCTGAACCGCGAAGCGATAAAAGAAACGCGGTGGCTCGCGTCACCGGGCTGCTTCGCAACCACGGCGGAACTCGGGCTCCTGCCGCTCGCCCTTGCCGGCGTCCTCCGCGGGGACGTCTACTCCGTAGGCATCACAGGCTCAAGTGGTGCGGGCAGCACGGCATTGCCCACCACGCACCACCCCACGCGCTCCGCCAATCTGAGAAGCTACAGCCCCCTCACCCACCCCCACTCGCCGGAAATCTTGCAGACCCTCGAACACGCCGGGGGCAAGCACCTAAGCATTCACTTTGTACCCGTCGCTGGGCCCCTTGCCCGCGGGATCCTCGTGAACTCTTTCGTTCAAGTGCCGGCAACCGTGACGCAAGGCCAGCTGGACAGCTGGGTCGATGCGGCGTTTACGCCCGGTGGTTTCGTTCGGCGCCCTAAAGAGCGCCTGCCAGAAGTGATCGCGGTCGCGGGCTCCAACTTCGCCGAGGTGAAGCTCGTCGCAGGTCCGGTGGAGGGCGAGGTGCGCACTGTGACGGCCATCAGCGCGCTGGACAACCTGCTCAAGGGGGGCGCTGGTCAGGCGATCCAGAACATGAACCTGATGCTTGGGCTGCGTGAGGATACCGCCCTACGGGACCCAGGGCCTTACCCATAAGTCCGGTCGTGACGCGCGCGATAGCCGCTGGAAGGCAACTAGCTAGCACCTTGCTCCTTAGGCGTAACTTTGCAGTGTACACTGCAAGAATTCACACCTGGGAAAGAATGCCCCCGGAGAGTCGTCAAATCCTGTGCATTCCTGACCCGGAATCGGCACTCCATAGGGATGCGGATTTATAGAGGCGAGGATTCCGTGGGGCCGTCCTTCCGAGTGGCTTACGTGTTGGTGGCCCTGGCTGGGCTGGCGATCGGGTGTGAGGGGGCGCTTCCCAATGACGGAATGCCGCTAGGCGGGCCCATGAGCACCACCCCCGGCACCCCGGGCGTCGGGGTGCCTCCTGGCACATCAGGTCAGCCACAAGGTGCCGGAGGCGCCGGAGGCGCAGGAGGACCCCTGGGGACTGGGGGGCTGGGTCTGCCCGAAAATTTGCCTCCGGTCGACTGCAACGCGCCAAACACACGCTTCGTCGGCCAGAGCGTGCTGCGGCGCTTGACCAATCGGCAGTACGATCTAGCGGTTTCCAGCATCTTTGGGGACACAGAAGCCCTAGCGTCCAGGACATTCCCGACTGCGGCTCGCCAAGGCGGCTACGACAACCAGAGTACCGCTCAAAGCGTGGAAGCTGTGCACGTAGAGCGCTGGGAGCGCACCGGGCACGAGATCGCGGCTCGCGCGGCCGCAAATCCTGCGGCGTTTGGTTGTCCGGGTCAGCCGCTTGAGCAATGTGTGCCCGCTCAGCTTCCCAAGATTGGGTACCAGCTCTTCCGCAGGCCTCTGACCGGGGACGAGCAACAGAGGTACATTGGGTTCTTCAACAAGCACCTGCAGACACGCCCCGCTGAGTATGCACTAGGGCTCACGTTGGGGGCGATGATGATGTCCCCCAACTTCCTGTTCGTGATCGAGCGCGGCACACCGATGGGTGGTGGCCTAATTCAGCTGACGGGTCACGAGGTAGCGACGCGCTTATCATTGACGTTGCTGGGCGCTCCCCCGGATGCAGCGCTGCTTGACGCGGCGACCGCCGGTGAGCTGGATACGCCCGAGGGGATCGCGGCGCGAGCGCGAATCCTACTCACCGACGAGCGCGCCGTCGCGGTTGTGCGCGACTTCCATGGCCAGTGGATCGGCCTGCAGGAATCTGGAAGGCTACAAAATCCCCCGGGCTTGAAGGGGGATGTTGGGGCCGAGTCAATGAGCGAAATCAATTGGTTTCTTGAAGACTGGTTCAAGAACGGTTCTGGAAAAATTCAGGATCTATTTCTCTCTCCGCGTGCCCTAGTCACACCGAATCTCGCGCTCATGTACGGTGTTGCAGCGGTGACCGCTGCCACTCCGGTGGACCTCCCGCCCACCCAACGTGCAGGCCTCCTGACCCGACTGATGTTCTTGGGTACCCACTCCAATCCGCCAGCCCGCGGTGACTTCGTGCTCAAGCAAGTGCTGTGCGCACCCATCCCGCAGATCGTGATCATGCCGCCAATGGCGCCGGAGATTGACGGCGCCACGACGCGCGAGCGCTTTGAGCAACATTCGACGAACCCGTGCGCCACAGGCTGTCACTCTCTGCTCGATCCCGTAGGGTTCGCTTTTGAGAACTACGACGTGTTCGGCGTCTGGCGAAGCACCGAAAGTGGCAAGTCAATCAATGCCGCCACCGTGCTCAAGATCGAAAAATTGGATATCGACGGCCCTGTGAATGGCCCCTTGGAAATCTCCCAGCGAATCGCAGCGAGCCGCACCGCGAGCGACTGTTTGGCGACGCACTGGTTTCAGTACTCGAACGCGAGACCCGCTGAGCCCCAAGATCAGTGCTCTGTCAACCAGCTCCAGGAAAAGCTGGCGGCGAGCGGCGGTGACGTTCGCGAACTCCTCGTGGCGCTGACCCAAGTCGACGCGTTCCGTTTCGCCCGCAAGGAAGGACTTTGAAAATGAACCGACTGACCTCCCGCAGACACCATTTGATTCACCGCCGCTCCTTGCTGAGGGGCGCCCTCGGGGTCACGATCGCGCTCCCCTGGCTGGAGGTGTACCTGCGCACGGCACAGGCGCAGCAGATGGACCCTCTCCGCCTACAGATCTTTATTCATGGCAACGGCGTTCACCCTCCAGAGTGGTATCCGGACGAGTTGGGTGGCGCCCTTCCCAACTATGCCCTCGCCCCTCACGAGCTGAAGAACAGCCTCCAGCCACTGACCGCGTATAAGAATCGCATGATCATCTTCGGCGGCGTTGATGGCGTCAGTGCGATCAGGTCGCTGGAGGGGCGCGGAAAAAGCGGCCACACTATTGCGGGCGCCCACCTGCTCACCGGATCCGAGACCACGCCCAATGGGCGATTCGACGGCATGGGATACGCCGAGAGCATCAGCTTCGATCAGGAGCTGGCCGCCTTTATCGGCAGGACGACCCCCGTCAAGTCGCTGAACGTGGGTTTTAAGTGCGATGAGGCCGCCTCCGGCCAAATGCCCCGCGCCCGCTATTCGTACACGGGTAGAGACGCGCCCATCACCCCGGAGCACCGCCCGCAGGAGGTCTTCACAAAGCTCGTAGGCTTCACGACGCCTGCGAACGACCCAGCCGCCAAGGCCAACGCGGAATTGATCCGCGCCGAACGCGTCAGCGTGCTCGATCTTGTCGGCGATGAGCTTGAGAGCACACGCACCGCCCTCGGCGTGCAAGACCAGGCGCGCCTGGACGAGTATTTGACTCATCTGCGGGCGCTGGAAACGGCGGTCTCCAATCAGGTCCCGATCATGTGCGATGTGCCGCCCGCCCCTGCCGCGGTGAACGTCACAGCCGACAGCAGCTTGCCGCTAGTCTCCAGCCAAATGCTTCAGCTGACGCAGATCGCGATGCAGTGCGATATCACGCGCGTGGGTGTGTTCCAAATCCAGGGGGAGCAGTCGGGCATCAGCTACGGCGACATCGACGACCCGATCGTCGCCGGCGTCGGAGGCAGTCATCACAACCTCTCTCACCATCCTGACGAGAAGATCGGCAAGATCTGCAAGCTGCACTCCCAGATCCTAGCGGAGCATGTCGCCCGACTGGACGCTATCCCCGAAGGAACCGGCACCATGCTCGACAACACGATCATCCTCTATACCGGCGGAATAGAGAACGGCAACCAGCACAACTTCGACAACTTGCCGCACGTGCTACTCGGCGGCACGAAGGTGCTGAACACCGGCCAAGCGATGATGTACCCGCGGGGCGCAGGCGTAAAACCTCGAACCAACAACGACCTGTTCACCACGCTGTTTCACGCGTTCGGCGTTATCGAGAAGACGAGCTTCGGCAGACCGGAGTACATGAACTACGGGGTACTCTCCGAGCTGCTCAAGTAGCGACACGTCTTCGGGGCCGCAGACGGTTAATTCGTCGGCGCGGCCCCGAGAGTCCGGCCCCCGCTCTTTGCGAATCGGCGCCCTCCTGCTGAGCACGACCCAGGCTCGTCAAGCACAGCGCGACCCAGGCTCGTCAAGCACAGCGCGACCCTATACAGATTCGAGCACTGACCTGGAGGTGTTCAATCGTTCGTCGGCGAGTAACGCTCGGCTGGCTGCGCTGTCGAAACTGCGAGCCAGCTTGAACGCTTCAATCAAGTCTTCCTGTGCGCCAGCCTGCGCAAAGCCGAGCACCGCGGCGCAGGCGTCACGAAAACTTCGCTCAGTTCGCGCTAGGGCCAAGCTGAGACGCGCCGCTTCAGTGACAGCTCCCCCCGCTTCCGCTTCTGACACTACGCGGCGCACGTCCTCGGCCGAGATCCTGTCGACGATCTCGCGAGTCACGTTCGCTGCCGCCGAGTATTTTTCCTGAGCGAGCAGCACCTTGACGAGCAGCGCCGTCAACTCCACTCGACTGTCGCCAAGGGCTCGCGCTTGACTGAGCACGCGGCGTGCGTCATCCAACGCTCCGGACGCCTCGTGCGTCGCGCCTTCGGTGTACGGATCGATCATGCCCTGCGGCGCACTCACCAACACCTCACGCGCCGCCTTTGTATCGCCCAGGCCAAGCAGCGACCAAATCAGTACATCCAGCGCCCGGCTCGCCAGCTTGGCGTCTTGGGCGGCACCCAAGACGCCGCGCGCCAGGAGACTCGCCTGCGCGAACTCGGCCTTGTCTAGTGCGCGCTTGGCTGCGATGAGTGCTTGGTTGAGGGAAACGTCACTGACATTGGGCGCTTGCACCTCGGGTTGTTGGGAGCGGAAGTAGCTGGTGACTCCGAACATTGCGATGAAGACCGCCCCAATCGGAGACCCGAACTTGACGAGGATCAGGGCCGCACCTAGCCCGGCAAGCAGCGACACCACTGCCGCAAGCTGACGGCGCGCAGGGCCAAGCGCCGCTGCGAGCACCAGACCGCCGTCTAGTGGGATCACCGGGAGCAGGTTGAGCACGCCCCAGACGAGGTTGAGCCACGCCGCAGCGCGCAGCCCAACAACGAGCGGCGAGGGTTGATACCCCTCGGCTCGCCCTGCGCTCGACGGCGCGTAGATCATCAAGAGCAGCCAGGCTAAGAGCCCAAGGCTGAACCCGGCAAAGGGCCCCGCCAACGAAACCAGGATGTCTCGGCCGCGACTGAGCTGGGCGGTCGGCGCGAATGCCGTCGTTCCGCCCATCATGTGCAGGCTGATCTGGGGCGAGAGCCCGAACGACCGAGCCGCCAGAGCGTGACCTAGCTCATGCACCAAGATGCTCGCGAAAAGGATCCCCGCCATCGCGGCCGCCATCCCGATCGCCTTGTCACTCATTCCCCACGCGATGAGGAGCGTCATGAACCAATAACTCGGCTCGATCCGAACGGGGAAACCAAACAGCCTGAATCTCAACACACCCATGAGCGGTGAAGCAATCTGTGGGCAAAACCGAAATTCCGCAAGTCAGCAGTCAAACACACCGGCGTCTCGCTCCAGCTGAGTGCCGCTTTCGGCTTTTCAGGTCCAGTCGGAATCGCTCGGGATCACCCATGGGTCGGGGCAGTGACCCACGGCGTCCGCAAGCCTCAGACGTGAGGGCCAGAGGCGGCTCGAACCGGCGCTGCGTCACCATTACTAGTGAGCTCAGGCCGAGCGCTGCGCGCCCGGCCGCCAGTCGGTCAGAGCGGGGCTCTGGGCGCCTTAGTCGCGCAGCCAAACAGCAGCTCCACCTTGCCGACCGCGTCCTGCTTGAAGCGCTCGCACGCTACGGGGCAAGCGTGCACTGTCGTCGGCGCAGCGGGATTGTCGTAGTACCAAGCCTCGGTCCCGGCGCAAGCCGCGGCCCCGTCCACCCGCCCAAGCTCGGGGGCGACGCTGCCGTCGCCTGGTGTGTACGCGATGTTCACTCGGTCTTTGTCGAAGGTTTGTCCGTCCGGGGCGCTCGGTATCTGCCAGCTGCACGGCAATGAGGCTCCGCTAACGACCTCCTTGGCGATGCGCTGGAAAACGGCGTCATAGCTGTCTACGTTGCAGACCGGATACCTCAAGCCCCCAGTGAGCCGGCTGAGCGCTTGGTGGTGCACCCCCACCTCCACTGCAGACTCGCATTTGGCGTCAACCAGGCCTTCGCTGGGTTCGTAGACGGCCTGGGGATCCGCGTTCGGCGCAACACCCACGATGCTGTGCCAGGCGTAGCGACGCTCGAGCTCGGACGCGCCGAACTGGTCAGGAGCGGAAGCGCGGAGCGCCTTGTCGAATTCGGCGACGGCTGTTTCTAGCGGTTGCTGCGCGAAGTCTACCCCTTCCCACTGGCAATCGACTGTGTCGTCCCCGATCATGACGAACGCTTTAAACGCATCCGGTCGCAAGTGCGCCGTCCAGCCCGCCTGAAGTAGCGGGTCATCGGCCCGAACTGGCAGCGTCCCGCCCCTCCGACCCTCTGAAGCCACCGGCCGACTCTTCATCGTCTTGAGCAACTGGCAAGGTCCGTCAGTGCTGCCGATCGGTTGGTCGAAGTGAATGAAGCGCTCCGCGTTGTGTGGACTGTCTTCAGGACCCCGAGTATCACAAGCGTTGGGCCCGAGTGGCGGCTCGACGCAGACGTTAAAGCGCCTGCCGCCGCCACCGCCGTTGTTTCCGTCCATCGGTTGGGGCGGTGCGTTGCGGTACCCGGAGACCATGATCACGCGATAGTCGACTCCACTCTGGGCGAGAATCTGCGCGAAGTTTTCGTTGATGTTGCGTTCGACCGAGTTGATCTCCTCTTCCATGCTTCCGGAGTTGTCGATCATCACGATGACGTCCATCGGTCGAGAGCGCCCCTCAGCTTGGCTGGAAACGGCTTGGCAGGCCGTGGTTACGTCGACTCCACCCGGAGCCACTGAAGCGCCCTCGAGCTCCTCGTCGTCCTCAACCAGAACCAACTCCTCTTCCTCATCTGGAAGACTAGCGCCTGGGCCAATGCCCGTGCCGGACTGCGTGCCGACAGGGTCCCCCGAGAACTTATCCCCGCAGGCGACGAGCAGCGTCGCGCCCCAAAGGGCCGGCAGCAGGTTCGTGATAAGGCGATGGGCGTGAGCGGAGCGCAGACAAGACTTCATAGCGGGTTCTCCAGAGGCGGGTTGCGTGGACAGTCAACGCACCCGATAGAATGAGGCAGCAAACCTTTTCTGGAAAGCGGCCACCGCAGGTGACTACACTCGCAGCGAGGTTTTCCGCTAGCGTCACCCTTCGGCGACTGAACTGTGGCTGAACTGTGGCTGCGCGAAACGCCGGACTTGCTTAAACCAAACTACGTGAATTTGCGCGTTTGGCTGCGAGAATCTGCGCGGTTGGCCGAGCCACTCACTCGCGCACGCTGACTAGCGTCCCTGTGCCGAACTCTTCAGAAACATTAATCCCATGCCACCCACTGGGCACGCTGGGCTCGGTGAATTGGAAAACGACACGCGCGTCAATCGGCGCCAAATTGATACAGCCATGGCTACGCGGTGTGCCGAACACGTCGTGCCAGTAGGCGCCGTGAAGGGCGTAACCCGCAGCAAAGTACTGAATATAGGGCACATCCCGCAGCTCATAGCCCCCGCTCCCACGACGCATCGTCACGCCGTATTCCGGGTGACGGCCCTTCTTGACGTTAAGCAGACGCCGCTGGTCCTCGGCGTTTAGCCTCTTGCCAGCGCGCTCTGCTTCAAGCAGCCGCGCCGCGGTCGCCGCAGCGTCACCGTCCAAGCTCAGGCTGCGGAACGCCTTGGTGCCGCCGCTCACAGTCGAGTTCTCCTCAGAATCCATCGCCGCGGCGGTGTGCTTACTTTGAATACGAAAAGTGCCCTGGGGGGTCGCCTGGGTCGTCTTCGGATCCCCTAGGCGATCTTTGCCCGTCGAGACGAGCGTCGCATAGATCGGCCGAGTGCCCTCGTAGAGCACCAAAGTTTGCTGCGCCAAGGAGACATCGATCCAGCGTTGCCCTTGCTGGGCTTCCACGGGCAGGGACAGGGGCGGCGCCACGACGCTGATGTCCTGGGCCCTCAACCAGGCTGTCTTCAGGCGAGCGGTCTGGTAGAAGCGCTGGCCCGCTTTAACCCGAACGTGACCGCTCAAGGGGACGATTGAGCGCTGGGGCACGTGCGCATCTACAGCAGCCTCATCTTTTCCTTTGAGCAACTTCCAGCTCGTCGCGCTTCGCCCCAACACGAACGCGAAAGGTGGCTGGAGTTCTGGCGTGAGCTCCACGCCGTGAAAAGGCGACGCGGTATCAGGCTTGATCTTCGTGGTCGGGATCAAGCGCATGTCAACAGTGACTGCAAATCCCCGCGACACCCCCTGACTCTCCGCGATGAAGGCGTCGATGAAGCTGAGCCCCGTCTTGCGGCGCACTCGGTCCGCGAACAGGGCGTACTCTGGCACCTGAAAGTCAGACACGTTCGGGATCAGACGCCCCTCTTTGAGCCAAAACGGGATCTCGCCGCGGGGCTTGTCCGCGCCGAACAACTCAATCGGCGAGAGCTGCGTGCTGAGCCGCGTGCCCGCAGGATGGGTGAGCCCAAGCCGCGCGAAGCCGCGCTCGCCGAGGGGGATATCGTTGGCGCCCAAGATCACGCGCTGCACTTCGTGAAAGTGCTCCTGGTACCAAGCCAAGTGTTCATCCAGCTTGAACTCGCTCTTCAGCTGCTCATCGTGGGTAGGAAGGCGCAGGTACTGGGGAGCGGTCGCGCGCACAAAGCCGTAGCGGTAAGGCAGCGGCTGATCCCGAGCCGGCCGCACGCTCGTCGCACGCACCAGCGGGTCGCTCAGGTCGATGGTCGCGTCGTCCGTGCACACAAACCCGACCGGCTTGACCGCAAACCACTTGCCCTTGCAACCTGAACCGCTCGTCGGCTGTTCATCCCGCGGCACCACCGCACCCAGGCGCAGGTAGCCCAGGCGCGCAGAGTCTGTGTGCGGGCGTTTGTAGACGATGGTCGCTAGGCGGGTAGCGGCCAGCAGCGGACCTTCTCTCGGGACCTCTTGGACCGGGGTCGCTGCGCTCGAAGGTTGCGCTGCGCTCGAAGCTTGCGCTCGGGACCATTCTTCACTCCCTATTGCGCGCTGAGCGCCCTCGAATCCCCCTTCCAGCGCCTCCAAGTTCAACGAGGCAGCCGGCGCCGGCTGCGGCTCGGTGTGGCTACACCCCGCGCCGATCAGCGACACCAGGGCCACCCCAGCAGACAGGGCTCGGAGGCTTGCCGTTGCTTGACAGCTGACGCGAAAATCGGGCACGAGCGGAGGCTAGACACATGAAACTCACAGTCAACGGGGATCCACTCGAACTCCCCGCGGAAATGACCGTACTGGGACTAATCCAGCACTTGAGCCTTGATTCAGGTCCGGTCGCAGTAGAGCGCAATCGGGAGATTGTGCCCCGCGCCAAGCACGCCGAGGTGAGCCTCAGCGACGGAGACGAATTAGAAATCGTGCACTTCGTGGGCGGTGGTTGATGTATCGCTGGCTAGCGACGCTCACGGCAGCTTGACGCCGCGCAAACCCTGCTGCCGCTTGTGCTCGCGCGCTAGCCCCAAGTAGCGGAGGATCGCCCCCTCCGCCCACTGTTTTTCCTGGGGGGAGACCTCGCGAGCGGCCCGCGCTGGGTTGCCACGAAAGAGCGTATTCGGTGGCACCACCGTGTTCGGCGGCACCACGCTGCCGGCCGCAACCCAGGCCCCGTCACCGAGGCGCACGTTGTCCATCACCACCGCTCCCATGCCGATCAAGCAGCGGTCACCGATGACCGCGCCGTGGATCACCGCGTTGTGGCCGATCACGACATCCGCGCCGATCATCGCGTCGCTCACCTCCCACGTCATGTGAATGGTCGCGTTGTCTTGGACGTTGGTGCGCGCGCCGATTCGTATTTTGCCGACATCCCCGCGCAGCACGGCGCCATACCAAACGCTGACCTCATCGCCGAGCTCCACGGCGCCGACGACGCTCGCGCCCTCAGCAACAAACACACCCGCACCGAACTTCGGAGCCTCCTCACCGAACGCACATATGACAGCCATGGCCCGCAGCATGCCCGGAAGTGGGTCGAATATCCGCCCATTTTCAGCGCGCCCGCCGGAACGGGCGCTTCAGGCCCAGCGAGTCCCCACTGCGTCAGCCCTGAACGATCGGCAACCCGCGTCTTGAGGCCACCCGGGTCGGTGCGGGGGACTCCGGAAGCCCCAACTCAAGGGCACGCGCTGCGGCTTCCTGCTCGCTCACTTGGCGCTCGGCCGCCTCGCGCTCCGCCGCCGCTTCAAGTAGGGCTAGGTCGTAGTCGACCGCGATCCTCTCGTCGAGCAAGCGTCCCACCAGGGAATGTTTGAGCGCACGCTCAATCTTCACTTCCAACACTTCGCCGACCGGTTCGCCCTTGGCGCCAAAGTGGACTATCTCGTTGCGCTCAGTCCGCCCCGTAAAAGTTCCGGTCTTGCTGCGGCCCTCTACCAGCACCCGCTCAATCTGACCGGGCAAGCGCTGCAAGAAGTCAGAGCGCAGCTGTTCACTCAGCGCCAGTAGTCGACTGAGCCGCTCGCTTTTGGTCTCTTCTGAGATATCGTCGCCGAAATTCAACGCCGCGGTGAACGGACGTGGTGAGTACTTAAAGGCGAAGACCCCCAAAAAGCCAACTTCGCGCACTAGGCTCAGGGTCTCCTCGAAATCTTCGTCGGTCTCCCCAGGAAACCCCACGATCATGTCGGTTGACAGGCTGAGCCCCGGGACAGCCTCACGCAGCAGCGCCGTGCGCTCGATGTACTCCTCTCGGGTGTAGCGGCGCCCCATGCGTTTCAGGACGCGATCGCTCCCGGACTGAACCGGCATGTGAACGTGCTTGGCCAACACCGGAAGCTCGGCATGGGCTTGCACGAGCGCGGGCGTCAGATGTCGGGGGTGGGGGCTGGTGTAGCGCAGTCGCTTTAGGTCCGGCGCCGCGCTCGCGATAGCGCGCAGGAGCGCCGGGAACTCGGTCTCATCCTCCGGGCGCATGCTGCGACGACCCCATCGCCGGACCCCCTCACCGGCCGCTGGCGCAAGCTCGAGCGCTCCGCTCGGATCTCGGTAACTGTCTACTGTTTGCCCAAGCAGCGTGATCTCGCGCACCCCGGCGGAAACCAGCTGCACGCACTCGTGCAAAATTTCGGCAGACGGCCGGTAGCGCTCGCTGCCGCGCGTGAACGGCACAACGCAGAAGGTGCAGCGCTCGTCGCAGCCCTTCATGGTGGTCACGAACGCGGTCGGAGCTCGTCGCTCACCTGGAGTCACCGCCGCGGAAAGAAAACTCGGAGCTTCGTGATCAAAGACCGTGCGAACCTGGCTCGGCGCGCCGTGCTCCGCGTTCCTGAGCAGGTCCGGCAGCTCGGGAATGTTATCGGGACCGAGCACGATATCGATGGCCGGGAGGCTCTTCACCAAGCGGGTCCCCTCCTGCTGAGCGACGCAGCCAGCGACAGCGATCAGCAGGCCAGGGCGGGCCTGCTTCAGGAGGCGCAAGCGCCCAACCTCCGAGCGCAACTTCTGCTCGGCTTTTTCGCGGACGCTACAGGTGTTGAGCACCACCACGTCGGCCGACCCCGGCGAGTCCGTTTGGGTGTATCCCGCCCCCTGGAGCACCTCCTCGATCCGCTGGGAATCGTGGACGTTCATCTGGCAGCCGAAGGTGATAACGGTGTAGGCGGGCATCTTGCAGGGATTTCGGGGTGCCCTACCTTCTAGCCGGTTGGGGGCGGCGAAGGCTAGCACAGGTCGCTCCGTTGACCTGGATCCGTCGCGTACTCTAGTGTCCGGCCGATGGGTGTGGCCTTCTCAGGGCCGCCAAATATGGAGGTGGCAAGCGTGCACGAAAACCTAGTTGAACTCTGTGAATCCAGCTGTCGCAAGTACCCCGGGCGGCCCCTCTTCGGTACCAAACGCGCCGGCGAGTGGAGCTGGATCACCTACGGGGATTTCAAAGAGCGCGTCGACGCGTTGCGCGGCGGACTCGCAGGATTAGGTATCGCACCGGGTGACCGGGTCGCCATCGTCGCCGACAACTGCGTAGAGTGGGCGACCGCGGCCTACGCCACCTACGGACTCGGCGCGATTTTCGTCCCCATGTATACGGCTCAGACGCCCGATGAATGGCAGTTCATCTTAGGCGACTCGGCGGCGAAGGTCGTGTTCGCGGCGACCAGCAAGATCCACGACCAACTGAAGACAGTTCAGGATAACCTCCCTGGCTTACTCCACGTCATCGGCCTCTCGCTCCCCGCCAGCGACGAAGACAGCTATGAAGCCGTCCTCGCTCAGGGGCGCAAGAACCCAGCGGCCATTCAGCACCCCGAAGCCACGAGCGTCGCCGGTTTCGTCTACACCTCAGGCACGACGGGCCAACCGAAGGGGGTCGTGCTTAGCCACAAGAACATTTGCAGCAACGTCGAAGGCAGCGAGAAGATGTTCGCGCTGAACGCCGAGCGTTCACTCGCATTCTTGCCTTGGGCGCACTCGTTTGGACAAACCGCTGAGTTGCATTTCTTCGTCAGCGGCGGCCACGCCATCGCGATCAACGATGACGTGGGCAACCTGGTGGCCAACCTGTCCGAGGTGCGGCCGAGCATATTGCTCGCGGTGCCACGCATTTTTAACCGCATCTACGACGGCGTGAACCGGCAGATGGCCGGCAAACCTGCACCGATTCAGGCGCTGTTTCGGAAGGGGCTCAAGCTTGCGGCCAAGAGACGCGCAGGCGAGGCCTTAGGGTTCGCCGACAAGTGTTTACTCGCTGCGGCAGAAAAGCTCATTTTCTCCAAGGTCCGCGCGAAGTTCGGTGGCCGGTTGAAGCTCGTGCTCAGCGGGAGCGCGGCGCTCAACAAGGACGTCGCTGAGTTCATCGACGCGCTCGGGATCCTGGTCTACGAGGGTTACGGGCTGACCGAGACGAGCCCGGTCGCTACGGCCAACTACCCCGGCCATCGCAAGATCGGAACCGTCGGCAAGGCGCTGCCCGGCTGCAAGATTGAGCTGGACTTCAGCAAGAGCGACAACGAGGGAGAAGGGGAAATCATCATCTTTGGCCCCAACGTGATGCAGGGGTACCACAACCAACCCGAAGAAACCGCCAGGGTGCTTCGGACGGACGGCGGCTTCCGCTCCGGCGATC
>JBDKJZ010000081.1:0-13886 GCA_039796375.1 Pseudomonadota bacterium | reverse complement strand
GGGATGCCGCTCCTGCGCCGCTCGCCACCCCCCGATCGCCGGAGGGTCGCCGTTCTGAGTACGTCAACGGCGGAGTCTTGTGCAGTGGCTAGATGCGATGTGGGGGTTCACGCGCAGCTCTCCCGTGCTTCATGACAACAGGGGGGCGCTTGTATTGCTTACGCGCGCGATTAACGCAGCGCCAAAAAAGAATCCACGATCGACCGAACCGCGCGAAGCGCGGGCCTTTTGGGATCATCACAGCCTGCTACGGTTGCGGCGTGTACTTGACGGTGACTCCCATGGGGTAGCCCTTCTCA
The DNA here is from genome assembly GCA_039796375.1 of Pseudomonadota bacterium. GTDB lineage: Bacteria > Myxococcota_A > Polyangia > Polyangiales > Polyangiaceae > SZUA-265. Next base: position 13,587 of record JBDKJZ010000081.1, on the reverse strand, counting down.
GCCGGCGGTGCACTCGCCTCAACCGGCGTGGCTCCCCGCTCGAACGTTACGGGCAGGTAAGGGCCTGCACCGTTGGTCTGGGTGAACTCAGCGTGCAGGGTATATTTGCCGAAGGGCAGTACCATGCCGAGGTTGTCCGTACAGTCCCAGGTAACCGTGTGGGTTATAAACATGTCCTTCCCTAACGAAGCACTTGAGATAGCATTTTCGCGGTCGCCCTTGGATGCCGCCACCCACTTCTGGACGTGCTTCTCTCGCCGGGCCGACCAAGCCTTCAGCGTACGAATGTAGGTGCCAGCCTCGTCGGTAACCCAAATGGCGCCAGAGTTTGCGTTGTACTTTGGCACGTACTGCGCGGTCGGCATGGTGAACTCGGCCTTGCAAGCCGTCGGTTCGCCCACGGGCGCTGGAGGTCCCGCCGTCTCCACGACAGCCTCGAAGAGACCATCGCGGTCGAGATCGCGCTTGAGCAGATCGAACGTCTGGTCACCGTCGGAGTCGACGGCAGTGGCGTCCGGTGTCCCGTCGCCATCGGTGTCCACATCGATGCCGTCGGGTATTCCGTCCTTGTTGGTATCGACCGATGGGAGCTTACCGGCAACCGCAGTCGCGAGGTCGAAGGTGTCCGGGGCAGGTGGATTCGGAAGCAGCGGCAGCGGGGTAACCTGGCCGACGCCGGAACCACCAGAGGAAACCAAACCACCACCCGTCCCTGGAGGAGCGGGCGCGGGGATCGTGCCGCCAGCGCCTAGCTGCGGGGGCAGAGTCGGGTTTTGCATGCCTGCTCCGCCTGCACCGGGGTTAGGAGCACCGGGGGTCGTGGGCACCCCTGTTCCCAGCGGGCTGGCGGCGTAGTACCCGTCGCCGCCGGTGTCGGCGGAGCAACCAAACGCGACCCCGGCACTGACGGCAGCTAAAGAAACAAGCGAGGTGAAAGCCTGACGAGTCCTGACGCGCATGCCCCGATAGTGGCTATTACCTGCGGTCGCGGGTGGGGGAGAGTTGTGTTTGTGCGCTACCGCTTTGGTGTTTCCGTCAAAAGAAGAAAGTTCTTACTCCAAGGTTATCTGCGGTTGTTGTGCAAGCCTTGGTGTCGCCGACGAAACAGCGCAGGCGCGACGTCATCGGTCAGCTGGCGCGCATTGCCAGGAACAACCGTCAGCGCAAACTCGTACACGAGCAAGCCGAAGAGGCTGGTGAGGCAGAAGCCGTTGCGGCAACCCAGCGGCTTTCACACATTTCGCTGCTGTGGGATCTTGTCGTCCGCCCACTGCTGCGTCGATCGCATACTTCGTGGCCACCCTGACAGAGTCTTCCAAAACGCAGTCAAGGCCGGGGCGACTGTCGTGTTCCCGCCCGCCGACACTCCCTGGGGAGGACGCTGGGCACGCGTTCAAGACAAGTGGCGCAATTCGTGGACCTTCACGACCCCCGCACTGTGGTTACCGTGGAGAAATATCTAGCTAGCGCGCGTGCAGGTTGCGCTCGATGTAGACGTCGCGTTTTTTGAGACCTGGGAGCGAGGCGAGTCTGATGGTCCGGAGCTAAGCTTTCTGTGGAAAGTCTTCGCAAGTGGATGGCAGAAGATGAGCTTTGGGTACCGCACCAGAGGCGACGTGAACGCATTCAGCAGCCACGGCGTCGTCGTGATTGTCTGGGTGAGCTGGTTCAGATCGACGGAAGTGATCACGAGTGGTTTTAGGACCGAGCGCCTCGCTGCACGCTCCTCCACCATCGGCGCGTAGCTTCAGCGAGCGCCCTTGGCGATGATCGGCGGATGGCAAAGCCGTCCCCTGGGAAAGGTTGGAACCGTTGGTCCGCTGAAGAAGCGCGCGCGATCGTCAGGTGAACTTGCCCGCCATGCTGTTAAGTATTCTGGGTAGGCGCCCATTGGAAGCCTTGCGCGGCTCTTACTCCCGCTATCCGGCACGGGCACCGTGACTTTACGGATCACATCGCAAGGCGAGTAGCCCTTGTCTCGACGCGCCTGACGTTAGCTGGCAGGCGAGCTAACTCGGCAGGGGGTTTTCGTATAACGCGTCAACCGCGAGCGAGATACCGAGGGACTCGAGCGCAGCGTGCTTGCCGGGACCGAATTCGTGGATCTCCCAGTGGCCATTGGCGTTGCGGCGTTGCACTTCGACGCGCGGCTCGCTCTGAGCAACGAGAACGTACTCTTGCAGCGACGGAATTGAGCGGTAGTGAGACGCTTTGGCACCGCGATCGTAGGCTTCCGTCGAGTCAGAAAGGACTTCGAAGATGACGATCGGATTCAGCATCGCGCGCTCGTCCGTAGCCGCGCGCTGAAGCTCGCCGCAAACGACACTCAGATCCGGATAGGTCGTCAAATCGGTGGCTTCGACGCGCACGCGGGCGTCGGCCGAAAAGACGCGGCACGGCTTGCCACGCAGGGCAGCGCCAACGTCCCGCGCCAAGGCGGAAGCGAGCGCCGCGTGCTCAAGCGAGCCGCCAGCCATGGCAAACACCTCGCCCCGCAAATATTCGTGGCGGGCGTCTGCCGAAAGCTCTGCCGCAACATACTCAGCTAGTGTCATTGGGCCGACGAGCGTTCGCGCGAACATCGTAACAAACTAGCACGCTCAAGCGCTTTCGGCGCTAGACAGCGGATCGCCTCCTAATATTGGGTGTTCTTGCGCTAACTCCCCCGCGACTGGGCGTCCTGGTGGGCACGCTGACTTTCCAGTGACGCCTGCTGGGGAGCCTCGACACTCTTGGGTGTCCGCGCCGCGTGGGCAGCAGGCGACACCCGAAGCCTTCTGGGCAATTCAGGAAGGGGCGGGGGCCGGTCCCGGAGGGTGGTGGCTTGCGACGGAGATCGAGCCCCTCTGTTTGGACGATTGTGTTTACTTCACGCCTGATGCCCAGGAGCAAGCCACGCGGATTGATCTGAATTGGCGCGCTCAGCGACCAGGACCCGCGCTGCCCATGGCAGCGTGGGAGGAGCCAGGGGGTTGCGCCACACAAGTGGCGGGCTCAAACCTGGAGGGCGGACGGTCATTGACAGCTCAGGCCCAAAAAGCGGCGGGAGTCCCCTGACGATTCCGGGACGGCTCTGACGCCAAGCACACCCTTCCCCCGGTGCCCGCAGCCCGACAGGGCGAGGACACCTTGGGGTCGCGCCCGGCATGGGCACAGAACCGGAGGTGAAAGTCCTCTTGAAACCGAGACAGACGGAATTCAACACTAAAAGCAAGGGCAGGGCCGCGAGGCACTGTCTGATGGAAGCTGTAGGTGCAGTTCGGAACCGAACGCAAGTGAAGCACCGTAAGGCGCGCGTGCCGTGGGTGAGCCTGCCTCCAGAGGCGAAGCCCGATATCTGTTGGTCGGCCGTGTGTATTGGTGACGGGTTCGAACGAAGTTCTGTGTCCCTTACCCGGGGAGATCTGCCGGCTTCCCAGACTTCGGTTTGGGTAGCTACCGAGAACGAAAGGACAAGGTAGCGATGGGACGGCAGAAGTCGGACGGTCACGTAGTACCGGAAGGAAGTCGAAAGGCGCACCGAGCTGAATCAAAGCAGCAAGGGAAGGTGACCGAGGTCAGTGAACAGGTAGGGCAACTTGAACTCTATGGCGAGACAGCTGAAAGCCCGCAAGGGGCCAGGACCGCGCGAGTGTCGAGCCCACTCGACAGGAAGCGGCGCCAGGTGCCGAAGTCGCCAGAGGGAAAGAGAACCGCTTTGCCGCCTATAACGATGGAGGAGATAGCCAATGAGCAGAACTTGAGAATGGCGTTCACAAAGGTTGCAGCAAACCGCGGGGCACCTGGCCCCGATCGACAAACGATCCGTCAAGTTCGCGAGAACTTGACGGAGTGTCTGTCGAGTCTGATCCAAAGCTTGCTGAACGGGACCTACCGAGCCGGAGATATTCGGCGCGTTTGGCTCCCAAAAGTAGGAGGCGGACAGCGAGGGTTGGGAATTCCGAACGTCGTGGACCGCATCGTACAACAGGCAACGCACCAGGTGCTGAGCCCGCACTACGAAACGCAGTTTCACGACTGGAGCCATGGGTTTCGGCCTGGTCGAAGTTGTCACACGGCCATCAAACAAGCGAAGCAACACCTGGAGTCCGGATGCGACTGGGTGGTCGATATCGATTTGGAGAAGTTCTTCGATCGAGTCAATCATGACCGGTTGATGTCTAGGCTTGAGCAACAGATCACGGATCGTCGGGTTCTGAAGCTCATTCGCCAGATGTTGGTCGCGAAGGTGGTGATGCCCGACGGAGTTGTGGTGGCAAATGAGGAAGGTACGCCGCAAGGCGGACCTCTGTCGCCGTTGCTCAGCAACATCGTGCTGGACGAACTCGACCAGGAACTTGCGCGGCGTGGTCACCGCTTCGTGCGCTACGCGGATGATTGTAACATCTACGTGCGCACTGAGCGCGCTGGGCAGAGAACGATGCAGAGCATCCAGCGTTTCCTCTGGAAGCGGCTGAAGCTCAAAGTCAACGTTGACAAGAGCCAGGTGGCAAAACCACAAGACCGAAGTTTTCTGAGCTTGAAGCTGTGGCGCCTCAAGAGCGGAAAGGTCTATGTGTTGGTCGCCGACAAGGCGCTCGGTCGGCTCGAAGCCCAAGTGAAAGCTCTAAGTCCGCGTAACTGGGGGAACTCGGTGGATGAATGCATTTACCGTGTGAACCTGTATCTGCGTGGATGGCTCGGATACTTCGCGATCTGCGACAAGAAGCAGCAACCCAGACTCGGGCGCGTTGACGCTCATCTTCGCCGCCGCCTGCGCGCTCTGCTGCTCAAGCAATGGAAACGCAAGCGGCACATCGTTACCCAGTTGAAGCAGCTCGGCGTGCCCGAGGTGCTGGCGCGAATGGACATCTATTCGCGTCGCCGTTCATGGTGGGCGCTTAGTACTCATCGAGCTGTGTGCCGAGGCTTGACCAACGCATACTTCGAGCAGCGCGGACTGCTCAGCTTGTACGACCACTGGCAACACCACCACAATCGGCTCTGGGACATAGGCCCAACGCAGCTCACGCTGCCAGTAGGATAGCTGAGGTGCAAACCGACGTCGGACGAACCGCCCGCCAAACTCGGAGGGCGCCAGTGATGCGACCCTCGGACAGAGGCCGTCGGATGACCCCGTCGTCCCTAAGAGCCGGATGTGAGGCCCACAAGTCCGGTTCTGTGAGAGGGGCCCCCGGGCAACTGGGGGTCTCTACTCGGCGAAGCAGGGCGCAAGGTACGAATGCTCTGTAATCACTTGCGATTACTGCGGCGCCCTGGAAGGGGGTACCTCCTCAGTCGGTAGAGCAACGGTTTCGTAAACCGTAGGTCACCAGTTCGATTCTGGTAATTGGCTCTGGGTACGCGCCGCTCACGCGCGGGCAGCAGGCGACCGCCGAAGCCTTCTGGGAAATTTCGGAAGGGCAGCGCTTTCACGAGCTCATCGGTGGTCAGCTGCTACAGAAAGCTGATCCTAGCGGTGAGCACGGGCACGCGCAAGCGGGCATCGTCGGCGCGATTGTCCCTGCCTCTCAGCGCAAGGGCGGTAACGGGGGTCCCGGAGGGTGGTGGCTTGCGACGGAGGTCGAGCTACTGTTCACGACGGGCGACGTGGTGCGCCCAGACGTCGTCGGCTGGCGACGCCAGCGCTGCCCTGAGAGGCCCATTGGCAGTTCACATTCAGCGGCCTGGGTGGGGGCCAAACCCCCTCGCGCCGACGGCGTAACATTAGCAGTAGGAACATACTGAGCAAAAGCGGCGATGAGGTGTGTTGCAGTCGCCGCAGGTGGCATCCCCCGCCGCTCTTGCTGGCTGCAGGAGAACTCTGTTCCGCATCGGTGCTGGCGTTAGTTGCGGGAGATGTTGGGTCGAGTTCACCATCAGAGGACATTTGCCCGTCTGCCTGAGGCGCACCACCCGCGGACATGTCTTCCGTGTTTTCCTCAGCAGGGGGAGCAGGCGCGGGCCACTTCGCGCTCAAACGTGAGCCCCTGATCTTCGGAGCGATACGCCGCTGCTGTTGATTGCAGCATCAAGCCCCCTGAAGCCGAAAGGCGCAGTGTGGGATGTAGCAAAACATCAGGGACTTGCAAGGGTTGCCATGTGACGGCAGCACTCTAGCACCATCACGGCGGCAAACACTTTTATTGAAGCCATCTGAGCCTGGGAAAAGCAAAGGGCAGCATCCTCGGTAAGCCGCCGGAAAGGTTGGGTCTCACACCCAAGGCGTGCTCTTTGACGAGCCTGCCTGAGACGAGGGTTCGCGCCTCCGCTTGACGCTCGCGGCTTGCGCCTCGCCGGGCATCAGAGGGCCGCTTGAAACACCTACGCGCCATGCAGAACCTCGGGCTGTCCGAGCACCCTGGTGTTAACGCGCGCTAAAGCTTACCCCCCGAACCTTTGCGGGGCACTTGGCAGCGGGGAGTGCCACGACCCGGCTCGCATCCCCGCCGACACAACCACGGATTTCCTAATCTCCGCAACCGTTGACCCCATGCCAGACACCGGCTTCATCTCTAAAGCCCCCCGCGAGCAGTGTTAACCAAAACTACGCGAGTATCAGAATTCTTTTCGGACGGCGGCCAAACCTACGAAATGTTGGCGTATCAGCTGCCTCGGTGTTTAGAGCCCATGGCTCGGGCGACATTGGCTTCTACAAACACGCGAGCGGCTAAGAATGCGCAGATAGAATTTAGAAATCAACATGGCGCCCTTTTTCGGAAGGGTCGCCCGCCGCTGTGAGTGAAGTTCGTCCCAGCGCGTCGGAATTTGTTAGACAGTTAACGCCTGTTCGTGTTCCTTGAACCGCACTCAGGGGCCCTTGCTGCCCCTCACACCACTCAACCGGACCAAGGCAAAGCGACTCGCTGCGCCCGAACTGGTTGTCTGAAACGGGAGAACGTTATGCGTAAGATTGTAGCTCTAGGCCTACTCACCCTTGGAACCGCTGGCTGCGGCACGGCAGACCTCGGGGACGCCGAATACGACATGCGAGGCGATTCTGTGTCGGTCGCTGCCACTATCCTGAACGCTACCTTCACCAGCGGCGCGGAAGGATTCACCTACGCCGACAACGCGTTTCGCGGTGCGAACCAACCCAACTTCGCGAGCGGCGCGCTTAGCAACGGCAAGTTAGAAGTTACGGTTGGTGGGGGAACGTTTACGAACACCTCTGGCGGCTGGAGCAAAAGCTTCACGACCACCGCGGCCGGACCGGTCTCCGTCAGCTTCAAGTACAGCATGACCTCCGACCTGGGCATTGATCCCGGGGAGTGGCAGGAGGCACTGGTCTCGATCGACGGCAAGCTCTACGGGGCACCCGGTGTAGACTACGTGCGCCGTATTGAAGGTGGCGGCAACCAAGCCGAGGTGACGTTTAGCTTCACCAGCGTGTCTCTCAGCGCGGGCAACCACACGATCAAGCTCGGGGCGGCGATGAACAAGGCGTCGCACGTGTCCGAAATCGGCAGCGTGACGATCGATGACGTCAGTATCACCGCGAACACAACCTGCGAGCCAGTCTGCCTCGACAAGCAGTGTGGGAGCGATGGCTGTGGGGGTGAGTGTGGCACCTGCGGCGCCGGATTCACGTGCGGTATCGATCCAGGGTTCACCGAGTATCCGACTTGCTTCGCGACCGACGTTTGGGTTGAGGCCGAGTGCCGCGCAACTGCTATCGGGGGGTACTCTTCTGTCCAAACTGCGACTACTGGCTTTTCGGGTACCGGCTACCTCCTCAGCCTCGGTAACACAACCGCTCCTACCGGCGACCTGAGCACTGACAAGGCCACCTACAAGGTGAAGGCCTTAGTGCCCGGCGCTCACAAGATCTGGTTCCGCGTGAATAACAATAATACGACCCAAGATGACTCGTGGTTCTATCGGGTTGGTAGCGGCGCATGGACCAACATGAACAACATGAACGCAGTCGGCTGGACCTGGTACAAGGGCACAACTGACATCACGCTCGCAGTTGGCAACAACACCATCGAGATTGCCAATCGCGAGAACGGTCTCAAGATCGACAAGATCTACGTCACCTCGTCCACGCTCACACCCAGTGGACTGGGTTCTCAAGCCCCCTGTAACTTGTGTGGGGACGCGGTGGTGCAGGCCGGCGAAGAGTGCGACCATGGTGTGAACGACGGCAGCTACGGTGGCTGCACGCCGAGTTGTACCTTGGGCCCACGCTGCGGGGACGCCTTGCTACAACCCGGCGAAGAGTGCGACCATGGTGTGAACGACGGCAGTTACGGTGGCTGCACGCCAAGTTGTACCTTGGGCCCACGCTGCGGGGACGCGGTGGTGCAGGCCGGCGAAGAGTGCGACCATGGTGTGAACGACGGCAGCTACGGTGGCTGCACGTCGAGTTGTACCTTGGGCCCACGCTGCGGGGACGCCTTGCTACAACCCGGCGAAGAGTGCGACGACGGGAACGCCGTCAATCTTGACGGTTGCTCGGTATCCTGCCTTTTGGAGTAGAGCGTCTCCCCATATTAAACCGCACAGTGCATATTGGTTTGGGGGTGGGGTAGCTGGTGCAAGGTCCGTCTAGCTACCCCACTCACTCAAATCGTTGGTCCGCTAAGTCCTTCGTTTGCTCAATCCCGATACCAAACGAAGTTTGAGGTTTAGGCCGTGGGCGCTCGCGCGTTAGGCGGACTTTGTCCGTCCAACGGGTCCGGCTAGGCCAGCACGCCCGCTAGAGGACCGCGGAAATACTTCGTGTCCCCAAAGCTCGGCAGATCCAACCCGAACGCCTGCGCCAGCGTAACATACAGGTCGTTGCTGTTGGTGGTCGCGGAGTCGAAGCTCAAATGCTGACCTGTGCTGAGCGCCTTCGTTCCACCAATGAGGACGTGGGGCATGCTCGTGTAGTCGTGCTTCTGGCCATCGTGCATCGCGTTCGTGTACAGGATGATGGTGTTGTCCAACATCGTGCCCGAGCCCTCAGTAATGGCGTCCAGACCAGCCGCAAAGTCGGCAACGAACTTGGAGTGAAGCTGGCAGATCCGCGCCACATTGTGGCCGCCGCTGTGGGAATTGCCGTGATGCCCCATCGGGACGCCAGCCACGATCGGATCGTCAATATCACCATAACTGATGGATGACTGCTCCCCGTTGATCTGGAATACCCCAACGCGGGTCAAGTCACACTGCATCGCAAACTGGGTCAGCTTGAGCATCTGGTTGGCTACAATCGCGACGCTCGCATCCGCCTGGACGTCGATGCCCGCTGGCGGCATCTCTGGTGGCTTGCAACTGAAGTTGACCTGGTTGGCAACGGAGAGTTCCATCTCGCGCAACCCAGTGACGTACTGATCGAGCCGTGCCTTGTCCGCACCGCCGAGCGCTGCCGCTGTTGCCTGTGCATCACTCGCGACGAAGTCCAAGAAGCTGCGCCGCCCGGCGCGAATCCGCTCTGCTGTGGCCTGCGCCTCAGGACTATCCGGAACGAACAACCCGGAGAGACTATTGAAGACCTCCTGGGGGCTCTCTGAGGGCACGATCGCCGAAGCTCGATTTGTCGGGTACGAGTAGCGACCACGTATGCTCCCGCCGCTGATGTTGTTCGTTTGTACGCCGACGTTGAGAGACGGGATCGCCAGACCCTTGGAGATCTCTTTGGCAATGAGCTGGTCGATACTGGGTCCGTCATCAGCACAAGTCAGCAAGCGGGGCGCTGCCGCCGTGTGGCCGTTGCCCCCCGCATTCCTGGCGGCCAGGTTGTTCACGCCAGAGAACACGATCATGCGGTCCTTGAATGGTGCAAGCGGCTCCAGGCTGAACTTGATGTCGTAGTCGCGTCCAACTGTATCAGGGAACCACTCCTCCGGACGGACGCCGTTGGGGTGAATGATGACGACCAGTCGCAGGGGGACGGCCACTTGTGCGGACGCAGTTGACTGGTACACCTCCAGCCAAGGCAGAGCCAACGAGGCCCCGACGGCGCCCTTGAGTACTGTGCGCCGGTCCAAGCGGCGGTGTGCATTGAGCGTTCTGCGTTTCATAGACCTTCCTTTCGAACGAAGCGAAATGCGTCAACCTGAGTTAGGGCCACCAGAAGCTCCCTCACGTTTCCACCGCTGACCTCAAATGCATTCCGCACGTGCTCCATCGAACACTGATCTTGCGGGGCTGCGCGCCTGGCATTCGCGTATTGAAACCAGTGACTTGACACACAACTCCGGGCTGTCGCGCTCTCGGCAAGGCGCTGAGACATCTGTGTGGCGCCGTCCACCGGGCCGTCCACGTCGGCGAACCCAACCGTGATGGAAGTCGCCGCGTCGACCGCCTTACCGTTGTCTTCATCCCTCCAGATCCCGTATTCGTCGAAGTGCTCGAAGGCGAAGCCCATTGGATCTAGCTTCCCGTGGCAAGCCGCTGCGCAGGGCACTCCCGAATGTCGGGAGAATCTCTCCCGGCGCGTTTCACCAGCGACCACAGGGAGCGCATCGAACATCGCATTGGGTGGGACAGGAATCGGCGAACACAACACGCGCTCCATGACGAAAGCACCGCGACCCGATGGAGTGGGGTGCGTGCCCAGGAACATGAGGCGGGTCAACACGCCCGCACGCTGGTCAGTGGGGAGCTCTGCCATTCCTGGGACGGCCGGGGGGGGGGCGCCGTACACGTTGGCGAGGTCCGCATCCAGCCATGAGCGTGGCGACAGAAACAACCCTGAGAGAGTGGCTGTGTCGGCGGAGCTGAACCAGTCTTGGATGAACCACCGAAGCTCCTCTTCCGCCGAGTCAAGCACCGACATCGGAACGCCATCTGGTACCTCCAACTGATGCTTTCCGCTCAACCCGAGCCACTGCTTGTGGAAATCGAGGACGACGTCACCGGCGCCGTCGAGCATGGACCGGGCGTGCCGCTCCAAGCCCTCGGGCGTGTTCAGCTCACCTGCCGCCGCGGCTGCCAGAAGCTGCTGATCGGGCGGTGCGCCCAGAATCATGAACGAAAGGCGCGAGGCCAGCTCGTACCCGTTGAGCTGAACGAGGCCGTTGCCGAGCGGGATCCCCCGCTCCACCATGAAGAGGAAATTGGGCGACATGAGCATCGCGGCGAGCACGGATGTTGCCGCCTGCTCCGGGGACGTCTGTGCGACCGACTGATAATAGCCGAGGTATTTCTGAACCTCATCGTTCGTCAGCGGTCTGCGGAAGAGGCCCTGACCCCAGTCGGGCAGCTTAGCCTCCACACAGCTCGCCAAGGGCATGCCTGCACAGCCGAGCAGCCCGTCGGGATTCAGAACCAGATATTGTGCAGTACGGTTGGCGACCGCGTCCCAGCGCTCAGCGTGCAGTCGCTGGACGTTCTGGCGGATGCCTTGGTTGTCGTAGGTATCCTGGGTGTCCGCGGGCGGCAGGAGGTCGCGCTGAGACAGCGTGGCGCCGAACACCGACTCAACCACTCTGTCGTACTGCATCGGAGTCAGATGCCGGATGACGCTCGGTCCAACGAAGTTCCCAGTCGCCGGGTTGCAGTCGGTGGGCACCGCGTCCGCAGCGGGCGCTGGCGCGGTCGGTGCAGGGGGAACGGCCCCGGGGGGGAGTTGCGGCAGCAACTGCGACGGGGTCCCCGGCCCTGTTAGACCTGGCGGGGCGTCTAGACCTGGCGGGGCGTCCGAAATGGGCCCGCCGACGGACCCCTCACACCCGAACACTCCAGCGCCAAGGGCGAACAAGAGCGCACCACGGGGGATGATGCCTCGCCGCCCTGCTGCGGCAGGAGTCTTCCAGCCGGTGACGCCCGAGAGGTTCATGGCTGCAGGCGCGTGATGGACAGCTCTTGCAAGGCCGGACGGCAGAATAGTCATCTCTCACACATCCTTACTGAATTTGGGAATACCAGCGGCGCTGGTTGCCTACACACTAGTTATACGCTTCGCCCGGAGCCCATCAGGCAACTTGAAGAACCAGAGGAATCTTCCCGAGACACGCATGGGATGCGGAGGCGGCGCAGCGCAGTGGAGTTAGCCGTGGGCGCAGAACGGTGGAAATACTTCTCAAGTTCTGGTGCGTTGGGCGCGTGGAAACGGACGCCGACCAAGAACCGAGGCAGACTCTGTTGAGAGCTAAATGAAAGTTAGACTTTGAATCGACATAGTTCCGCGTCCCAAGAGACCCGCGCGGGGAGCCGCGCACCCTGACAGGCGTTCAGGTGGTTCCCACCCTGCTGTCCCGAGTTGCCTCGTTTTGGCCGATACTGAGCGAAATCGCGCGGGCCACTTTAACTACAAGGCCGAAACTGCCGTTACCTTGAGCGAGTGGCCTCATTCTCCTTAGCGCCCCCACCGACTGACCTGCGGGAGCTGCAGACCGTGCTGGTTATCGACGACTCGGAGGGCGTCCGAAGGCGAGTGATTTCAGCGCTTGAGGCGGCGCGCGTCGGGGACCGATACTTAGCTGCCACGAGCGGCGCGGAGGCGCTCCGAATGTTGTCGGAGCAAGACGTCGCGCTCGTGCTCTGCGACATCGAGATGCCGGACTTGGACGGGTTCAACTTTTTGAAGCTCAAGATGAGCAAGCCCGAGTTCTTGAACATCCCTGTGATCATGCTCACCGTCAAAGATCACATGGAAGAGAAGCTCCGAGGGTTATCCGAAGGCGCCTCTGACTATCTGACTAAGCCATTCGAAGACCAAGAACTCGTCGCGCGGGTGCGTGTTCACCTGCAGATTGTAGCGCTTCAGGACGAGCTGAAGAGACGGAACAAGCGCCTTGAGTTGCTCAGTCGCACGGACGAACTGACTGGTTTGTCGAACCGACGTCACTTCATGGAACGGCTGGGCTCGGAGTTTGTTCGCAGTCAGCGCTATCGGAGCTCGGTGAGCCTAGTCCTGCTGGATGTGGATCACTTCAAACGGGTCAACGATACGTACGGGCACATCGTGGGCGACCAGGTGCTTGTCGGCGTAGCAGATTGCATGACGGGGCTCCTCCGGCGCTGCGACGTCGCTGCCAGGCACGGAGGCGAGGAGTTCGCGATGGTGCTGCCAGAGACACCTGAGTCTGGCGCTCTGGTGGTCGCAGAGCGCTTCCGCGAGACGGTCGAGGAAGCCCTCTTCGAAAGCCCGGACGTGAGTGTTCGGGTGACGGTCAGTTTGGGCGTCGCGACTTACCCGGGCGGGCGCATCGAAACCGCAGAAGATCTGCTTCGACGAGCTGACCAAGCCCTGTACGCGGCCAAGAACGCCGGCCGCAATAGGGTCGTGAGCGATCGAGCACTGGATCTCAGTCGCGCCGCCAATCGGAAGTAGGCACGAAGACCACCCCGCGATAGCGTCCAGGCTGCGTGACATCAACTGTGGTCCTCACGGCGCTCGCGATGGCCGCATTCGCCGGCAATTCGATTCTCTGTCGGTTGGCGCTAGCCCAAGGCGCGATCGATCCGGCGAGCTTTTCGGCTCTCCGTATCACCGCGGGGGCAGTGGTACTGGCAGTTTTGGTGGCACAGGCTGCGACCCGTACTGGTGAACCCTTTCGAGTCCGTCTCAACTGGCGATCGTCTGCGGCCCTGGCGCTCTACGTCGTGCCGTTCTCTTTTGCATACACGACGCTGACTACTGGGACGGGTGCGCTGATTCTGTTTGGGTGTGTT